>JBCCAG010000321.1:0-4922 GCA_039814955.1 Cyanobacteria bacterium P01_A01_bin.135 | reverse complement strand
CAGCGATCGCAGCTCTTGCTGAAGCTGGGTCAAGGTGAGGTCTTCGGGCAGCTCGGGCACCGGGTCCGGCAGCTCTGCCGCCTGCGCTTCGAGCTGCTGCTGCAGTTCGGCCCGAGTCCCTAGGGCGGTCTGCCGCTCCTCTTGGAGCTTTTGCAGCTGCCACTCCAAGTTCTGCAGGGCGCTTTGCTGCTCCCGCAGCTGGCGCTCCACCCGGTCGCGGGTCTGCTTCTCGGCGGCTAGGGTTTTCTCCAGCTCGGCGATCGCCCCTTTGACTTTGCCAATGCCCTGGTCAATAGCCTCCCGCTGCTGCCGGGCCTCCGCCGCTTGAGCTAGGGCCTCCCGCTGCTGCTGCCGCTGTTCCTGCAACCGGCGATCGCCCCCGGCTTCCCGCTCCTGCAGCCGCTCCTGCTGGGCGTGGATGTCCTGCAGCCGGTTTTCGGCGGTGCGCAGGGCCAACTGACACTCGTTCAAAGTGCCCTCCTGCTGCTGAATTTGCTGCTGGGCCTGTTGCCAGGCGCTGTGGGTCTGGGAGGACTCCAGCTCGTGGAGTTCCTGGCGCAGGGCCTGCAGCCGCTGCTCCTGGGCGGGCAACTGCTGCTCCACGGTTTGCTGCCGCTGCTGGGACTGCGTGAGCTCCCCTTGGGCTTGGTCCAGCTGCTGCTGCTGCCGCTGCTGCTGCTGGGTTAAAGCGGCCACCTTCTGCTGGGCTTGGGTAGCGATCATCTGCTGCTCGCGCTGGGTCTCCCTCGCTTGGGTGAGGGCCTCCGCCTGGTCCTGGCTCTGCACCGTCAGCTGGGCGATCGCCCCTTCGCAGCGCCCTAGCACCCGCTCAATGTCGCTGAGTCGCTGCTTCAGCTCCCGCACCTCCGCCGACTCCCCTGCCGCCGCGTTGCCGAAGTGCAGCGACCCCTGCCGTCTACTCGTAGAGCCCCCGGTCATCGCGCCGCTGGCCTCCAGCAGCTCCCCCTCTAGGGTCACCATGCGATACTGGCCCAGATTTCGGCGGGCGCTGCCAATGTCCTCAAACACCAGGGTGTTGCCGAACACATAGCCAAAGATGTCCCGGTATTTAGGGTCGCAGTCTACCAGGTTCACCGCATAGTCGATGCACCCCGCCGGGCTCTTCCATTTAGAGATCGCCGTCAGCCGGGGGGCGCGAATCTTGTTCAGCGGTAGAAACGTTGCCCGTCCGCCCCGGCGCTCCTTCAATAGACGAATCCCCGCCGCCGCCACCCCGTCATCTTCGACGACCAAATGCCCCAGCCGTCCTCCGGCGCTGATTTCTAGGGCCAGTTGGTACTGGGGGTCCACCTGCCCGAGCTGCGCCACTAGGCCGCACAGCCCTGGTAGCCCCGTCTGGATCAAAATCTGGGTGGCGTAGGTTCCCTGAGACTCCTGGGTAGCTTGTGCCTGGGCCTCCAGTTTATCCAGCTTGCGCTGGGCCTCCCGCTGCTCCCGTAATAGCCGCGCCTGGGTCTCCTGCTGGAGCTGCAGCTCTTCTTTGGTGGCGGCCAAGGCGGCGGCTAGCTCCTGCACCCGGGCCACGGCCTGCTGAGGGTCAGTGACATCCTGACTTTGGACCTCGGCCAGCTTTTGCTGGGTCTCCTGCTGGGCCGCGGTCTGGGCCGCTAGGGTTTGGGTAAGCTGGCGAATGCGCTCCTGCAGGCGGGCCTCCTCAGTGCGCAACGGGTCTACTTCGGCTAGCAAGGTGTCAATCTCGTGGCGCAGGCCCGTCTGCTGCTGCACCCAAGCCTCGGAGGCTTCCGCCATGGCGTTGGCGTCGGTGCGCATCTGCGCTAGGGTGTGCTGGGCCGCGTCCCGCTGGGCAGCGAGCCCGTCTAGCTGCTGGGTCAACTGCTGCTGCAGGCTCTGCTGCTCCTGCTGCTGAGCCAGCATGGCCTGCATCTCCTGGCGGGTCTGCTCCATCAGCCGCTCTGCTTCTTGTGCCGCCGCCTGGCTCCCCTGCTCGCTGCGGAGCACCTGGCGCCGCTCCGCTTCCTGGGTGGCCAAGCTGGCCTGCAGGGCCAACTGCTCGTCTTCCCCCAGGGCCTTTACCTTGGCGTTGAGCTCCTCTAGCTCGGCGGTTTTGGCCGCAATGCTCTCCCGCAGCTCCCCCTGCTGCTGGGTAGAGGCCTGAATTTGCTGCTCCGCTTTGGCGATCGCCCGCTGGCACTGCTCTAGGCGGCGCTGCAGGTTGCGCCACACCAGCACCACCTCCCACTGGCTGCGGGTCTGCAGGTCCTGGCGCAGCCGCTGGTACTTCTCTGCCTTGACCCGGTCTTTGGCCAGGCGATCGCGCTGGGCCATCAGCTCTTTTTCTACAATGCGGAAGCGTTCCTCCCGCTCCTGCACCGCGTCCAGCTTCTCTTTGGCCTGGCCGATCTTACGGTCAAAGGCCGCCACCCCCGCCAGCTCATCGATAATTTCCCGCCGCTCCCGGGGGTTCATGGAGATGATGCTGGTGACATCCCCCTGCAGCACCACGTTGTAGCCCTCGGGGTAGACCCGCAGCCGCTGCATCTGCTCGTGGAGCTGGGTCAAGGTGCAGGACTCGCCGTTAATAAAGTAGGTAGAGGTGTAGGTGCCCTGGGCGGTGACCCGCAGCTTGCGGGTGACGGTCCACTCGCTGGTGCTGGCTTGGCCATTGCCGTTCTGGCCGTTGCTGTGTTGTTCGTTTGGCTCGGCTAGCGCCTCAGACAGATCGGCGATCGCTTCTGGCTGGAGGGCTGCATGGCCGTTGGCGCTCTGGCCATTCGAGCCCTGGCCGTTAGTAGCGTTTTTATGGACATCCCCACCGCCCGCTTCCTCGTCCTCCTCCGGCTCCATTCCCTCCAGGTCTAGGGTCACCGAAACGCTGGCCTCCAGGGTGCGGCTGCGGCTGCTGTGATTCTGGTTCACCAGGTCCGGCAGCTTTTCGGCCCGCATGCCCTTAGAGGTAGAGAGCCCTAAGGCAAATAGCAGCGCATCCAAGATGTTGGATTTGCCAGAGCCGTTGGGGCCAGAAATTACCGTGAAACCATCGCGCAGGGGAATCTGCGTCGTCCCGCCGAACGACTTGAAGTGGGAGAGTTCAACGCGCTTAATGTACACTCGCGGGTGGTCTCAATGGTTTGGGGGCAGCAGGCTTTGGGGCAGCAGTTTGAGGGATGGCGGCGATCGCAGTACAGTTATACTGATTTTAATTCAGACATCCGGATAGTCAATAGAGCACCGATAAATCGCCGTGAATTTCGGCTCAATTCTAGCGGAATATTGGTCGCTTGGGCCTACATTTAGGGGTAAAAGCGGTCCATTTGAGGATGAGAGCGCTAGAATCAGGGGCGATCGCTTCAAATAACGTAATATAGCTTTGACCATTTTGCTTCTAAATAACCCAACCTACGAGTTTTGGTCGTTCTATAAAGACTGTGGGCTATTACGCTGCTGCCGCGTCGCTGACCCTCGCGCGTGATCGCCCCCCGTCTCTACCCGAAAGGCAACTGTCACCAGCGCTGCCAACCCGCAGCACAGTGCTAGACCTATCAGCACCGGCGCGACACCCCAGCGCGCCTGCAGCACCGGCAGCAGGAAGGTCCCCAGCACCGCGCCCGCCTTTGCCACCGCCGCTGCTACCCCCGCCCCCGTCGCCCGGATGGCCGTCGGAAACACCTCCCCTGACAGCAAAAACGTGGTGGCGTTGGGTCCGGCATTCATCATTAGGTTAAATAGCAAAAAACCGGCCAATACCAGCCCCACCTGCCCCACACTCCCCGTCGGCAGCGCATTCGAAGCCGCCAAAATCAACAGCCCTACCGCCATCCCCCCAAAGCCAATCACCTGCAGCCGAATCCGCCCTAGCCGCTCCACCAGCAGCACAGCACAAACAAACCCCACAATCAAAAACAGATCCACCACCGCCGCACCTTGGGCCGAGCCCAGCTCCCGCCGCATAAAGTCTGTCTGCTCGGCAAAGGCCAGCATGGCGATAATGGTGGGGGTAAAGATGCCGACGCCGTAGGTGGCGATATCCTGCAGGAACCAGGGCACAGCGGCCAAAATCGTTTGGCGGCGGTACGCTCCCCATAAGCTGCGGAAGCTGGGCCGTTCGGCAGGTTCTGAGGAGCCGTCATCTTTAATGACCACCGGTGTCTCCAATAGCTGGGTAGCCGCCTCTGAGGCCTCGGCATATTCCCCCCGATTAATAAAATACTGAGGGCTCTCGAGGCTGACGCTGAGGCGCACCACTGCCACCGCGATCGCCAGCAGCAGCCCTACCCCTAGCATCCAGCGCCAGGCGTATTGAATCGCCATCTGGTCCGTGTCTGGATACAGCACCCGAAATAGATAGATAGTGGCCACCCCCGTCATCGCCCCTAGCAGCGCTCCCACCGCCTGAAAGGCAAAGGCCCCAATCACCATACGGCCCCGGTGGCGGGCGGGCACGTTCTCGGTAATGTAGGAGACGCTGATGGGGTAATCGGCCCCAATGCCGACGCCGACCAAAAAGCGAAAGAAAATTAGGGAAGCGGCGTTCCAGGCCAGGGCCGACCCCGCCGTGGCCACCACAAAAATTGCCACGTCCACAATCAACATCAGCCGTCGCCCTACCCGGTCGGTCACTGGCCCCAGGGTGAGGGAGCCCACCAGAGAGCCGGCCACAGCGGCAGTGGCGATCGCGCCTACGGTGGCGGCATTGAGGCCAAAGTCTCGCTGCAGGAAGGGGAGGGCGACGCCGATGACGAAGAAGTCAAAGCCGTCTAAGGCGATGAGGCCGGCGGAGAGCAGCCACAGCAGCCACATGGTACGGGTGATGGGGGAGGCGTCTAGCTGGGTTTGAAATGGGGTGTTGTTGGTCAATGGGGGCGGCTCTGTTTTTTTGATCATGCCTAGGGGTGGACGCTGTTGCAAGGGGATGTGATTTGCTGGCGGGTTGGCTTTGAAAT
>JBCCAG010000560.1:0-3330 GCA_039814955.1 Cyanobacteria bacterium P01_A01_bin.135 | reverse complement strand
GTGGGCTAGGGTCTGGTACAGCCGCTCTCTGGGAAAAGACTTGACCGAAAACAGGGTCTGCATCTGCGGATTGGTCAGCACCAGGTCCGCCTGCAGGTTGCGGTGGGGCTGGATAGCCGCGTCGTAGAGCGCCCCTTCAAAGCCCATCTGCAGAAAAATCAGCATATCGGCAAAGGCAATACCGGCGATCGCCACCGCGAGCCGGGTGCGCTCTCGGGTCACCTGCAGCCAGGCTAGGGGCGTTTTCTTGAAAAGTTTGAGCGCCATGTGATAGATGTCAGATAAGGTTAAAAACCAAACGTTCGTTATAAAAAAGCGCAGATTTATAACGGCTCCTCCACAGCAATCACCGCCTGCACCTGCAGATTGCTCAGCCCCGCTACCCGCTGACTATCCTCCGGCGTCAAGGCAATCTTGACCTCCACCACCCGCCGGTCCAGGTTCTCCCCCGGCTCGGTGCTGAAGACGTTCTGGCGGCTGATCTGGCGGCCAATTTCCACCACCTCACCCTGTAGCGCTCCAGAGAAAGCCTGACCGCTGATGGTGGCAGGCTGCCCCAGCGCCACTCGGGCAATGTCGCTCTGGTACACCTCAGCGATCGCCAGCATCTGGTCGGTTTGTCCCAGGGATATAATCCCCGACTCGCTCATCTGCTCCCCCGGCTGGGTATGGATTTCCAGGATTTGCCCCGCTTTGGGGGCTCGAATCGTTGCTCTATCCAAATCGTTTTGCGCCTTAGCTAAATCAGCCTCAGCGGTCTCCAGCTCTGCCTGGGCCATTTGCACATCCACAGCGCGTACCTCAGAGACCTGGTCGAGGGTGGATTGGGCCGCAGCGACCTGAGCTTGGCCCGTGCTCTCCAAGCGGGCGAGCTCCGCGCGGGCCTCCTGCAGCTGCCGCTGGGCAGTGGTCTCCGTGCGGGCCAGGGTGGCCTGGGCCTCAGCAAAGGACTGCTGGGTGGCGTTGGCGGCGAGCCGTTTGCTGTCGTACAACGAGGCGGAAATCGCCCCTGCTTCGTACAGCGGCTGGTGGCGGGCCAGTTCAGCTTCAGCGGTCTCCAACTCTGCCTGCAGGCGGCCTACAGCGGCAGTCTGCACCGCGCGATCGCCCTCATACTGGGCTTCCAGTCGGGCAATGGTCTCCCGCTGCCGCCGTACCTGCCCCGCCATCTCCGCCGACTGCTCAGCAACCGTAGCAGCCTGGGCGGCAATCTCTCCCGACTTTGCCCCGGCCCGCACCTGGGCCAGCTTAGCCCCAGCCACCCGGACGCGCTGCTGCGCTTGGGCCACCTCATCTTGGAGGCGATCGCGGGAATCGAGAACGGCCACCGGGTCTCCCATCGCGACGGTATCGCCCGTACTCACCAGCAGCTCAGCCAGGCGATCGCCATCCAGCACCAGCGGGGCCGCAACTTGAATGATTTCCTCAGTAGGTTCCAGCCGCCCCAGGGCTGAGACGGCAGGCAGTTCAGCGGGAATGGCAGGAGCGGTATCGGGCTCGGTAGCCAGAAAGCCGCTGCCCCGAGACAGACCAATGTAGAGGCTGCTACCCGTCACGGCCACTGCCGCCGCTATGACCCCAATCAGCCAGAGCTTGGGTTTAAGTTTGAGCGCGTTGTTCACGGTGGATCACCATTTGAATCATGAGTTGACATTGCTGCTGAAACCAAGCGGCATCTTCCGCATCGCGGCCATAGATGTGCTGCACGAAAAGGCCGTCTAGGAAGACCACAATGAAATCAACCAGGTCTGGGTCTGAGAGCTGCAGGTAATCGGCAAGGGCGCTGTGGGTGCGCTCCCAGACTTGGCGCAGGCAGGCGACCTCATCACCAGAAGCCTCGCGGGACTGCTGGACAAAATCGACCCAAAGCAGCATCTGCTGGTAATAATATTGGGCGTTCTGCAGGGCGAAGTCGGCAACGGCCTGCAAACGCTCCTCTAGAGATAGAGCTTCAGAAGCCTGGGCGAAGAAAGTGGAGAGGTCACGCTCAAATAGCTCCTGGACAAGCTGCATGAAGATGCTCTCTTTGCTGGGGAAGTAGTGGTACAGCGTCCCTGTAGAGACCCCAAGCCCCTTGGCAATCTGCCGCATGGTAATCGTGCCATAGCCCTGCGCCGCAAACAGGTCGAAGCACCCCATGAGTAGCTCTCTACGGTAGCGCTCGTGATCAACAACTTTGGGCATGGCAAACGAGAACTAGGATCTGAATTAAATATAACAAATGTTCGTTATAAATCAAGCGTGCTGCCAGGGGCGTAAGGATTTGCATCACTTTGAGAGACTCATGCTGTTTTTCCTAGCAAGGCTTAGAAGACTGCCCTACAGCCAATAGGACGAGCATGAGTAGACATTCTGAGAAGCGCCCACCGTGGAAAAACCCCTGGTTTTATATCCTTGGAGGACCCGTAGCCCTTTTTCTGCTATCTGCTGCAGCGCCTGTTTTGGCCTTTTTGCTGCTGTTGGGGCCACCTTGCGTCTGGTTCACTCGCCTCGCCCGGAAGTGGAAGATTGCGACAACTGCAGCCTGGGGTGTCCTGCTGGTTATCTTACTCACCGCGAGTGAACCAGAGCAGAATGCGGCCTCCTCTAGCCAAGGCCGTGAACCTGCCATTGAACAAGCCACAGCCGCTCCTGAGGCAGAACCTGCTCCTGAACCGAGACCAGAAGCCCTTCAGACATCTGTCACGCTGGCCCAAGAAGCCGTCAGCGCAGGCCAAACAGCTCAAACGGCAGCGGACTGGGAGCGAGTCCATCAGCTCTGGAATGAGGCGATCGCGGCTTTAGGGCGCGTCCCTAGCGGCAGCTCGTACCATGAACTAGCGCTGCAGAAAATTGAGGAATACCAGGGCAACGCCGACTACGCGCTGCAAGCGCGAGACGCCGTCCTGCAGAGAGACGCGGAGATAGTGGCGGAAGCAGAACGAGCACGGCAGGCCGCGATCGCAGCGGAGGAGGAACGGCAGCAGCAGGCCGCTCAGCAAGCAGCACCGCAGTCAGGGCCAGCGAGGACACCGCGCAGCGGGAGCTGTGATTGCCCCTACGACACCGACTCAGCCGGTCGCCGCTGCGGAAAACGTTCGGCCTACTCCCGCCCCGGCGGAGCCTCACCCGTCTGCTATCTATAGCTGGCTAGCTAACGCTACCAAGGAGCTGCATCGCATCGAAAAACCCTCTGCCGTGGAAGACAGAGGGTGGTTTTCCAAGAAGGCTTGGTAGTGCCGTGCAGTGGCTCAAATCTTTACCAAGTAACTTCTAGCTCTACTTATTACCCAGCCCTTCGTGGAACTCTTCCTCAAAGCGACCAGAGAGCTTGTTGCCCAGTCCCTCATG
>JBCCAG010000172.1:0-6627 GCA_039814955.1 Cyanobacteria bacterium P01_A01_bin.135 | reverse complement strand
TAAGCTACAGCAGCAGCGACGGCAGAATGAGTGCGATCGCCAGCAGGTTCTCCAAGCGGCATTGGCGTGGCTGCGAGAACATGGAGCTCAATTTGGCATTGAGCAGGGGTATCTGTTTGGCTCGGTGACGCAGCCGGGGCGATTCACCGCACGGTCGGATGTGGATTTAGCGGTGGCGGGACTGACGCCGGGAGACCCGTTTGGGCTGATGAGCTTCTTGTCAACGGAAGTGAATCGGGATGTGGATTTGGTGCCGCTGGACCAGTGCCACTTTGCTGAAAAGATTCGCCGGGAGGGAGTGCAGTGGAGCACGAGCAGGTTGTTGGATTAGCGGCGGAAATGACGGCACAGATGCGGCTGATTGAGCGGGTTTATAACCGCTTGCAGGGGCGGATTGCTGCTGGACTGGAGACGGCGGCTCAGCTCGACAGCGCGGCCTACCAGATTCATAACTTTTACTGCGCCGTTGAGGATCTGCTGAAGCTGGTGGCAAGTGCCTTTGAGAATCGTATTGGCGCCGGGGGCGATTGGCACCGTACGCTGCTGCTGAGACTGAGCCAGCCGGTGGAGGCAGTGCGTCCAGTGCTGCTCTCAGAGGAGACTTGGATGCTGCTCAACCAATTGAGGGGGTTTCGACATTTTGTACGGCATGGGTATGGGGCGGAAATTGAGGTGAATCAGCTGCAGGTGAATCTTGATTTGGCGGTGAAAGTTTGGGCGCTGTTGCCGCGAGATGTGGAGGGGTTCTTGGGGCAGCTGCGACAGAGTGAGGATTAGGCGACGGTAATGGCGTCGCGGTGAGGGTTTGCTTGCCTTTGATATCTCAAATCTCAACGCTGGGATCTCAAGTGTGGCGATCGCCCTTTTATGTGAGGCCGGTGACGCTTTAGGTGAGGCCGTTGGAATTTTAAGTGTGGCTGGCCTCACTTGCGGTATCGCTGGCGGTATTTCGAGTGTGGGCGACTACACTTTAGGTGGCGCTGCTGAACCCCTTGGTGTCATCAATGACGGTCGAAGCCTCACTGGACTCACATTGGATGGCGTTGATGACGTTTCAGGTGAAGGGAAAGCCTCTGAACTGACAAGGCTGCTACCATACGAAGCAGATGCAGCAGTCATATAGAGGTAAGGGAATGCTAACGGTGGTTTCGCCGGAAAAACTTTATCTTTCAGCGGGGACGGTGATGCGATCGCCTGCGACTTGGCAGGAGTACCAAACGCTCTGTGAGCAGCGGGGTGATGGTTCGATTCCTCGGCTGAAGTATCGCTCTGGAGAAGTTTTGTTGATGTCTCCCTTACCGAAACATGGGCGAGATGTAAGCTTGATTGCGGACATCATTAAAGTTCTGCTTGACTTCACTGAGCAGGAGCACGACGCCTTTACACCTGTGACGATGCAGCTGCCGGAGGAGAGCGGCATTGAACCAGACTACTGCTTTTATATTGATAATTGGCAAGCGGTTTCAGGCAAAGGTCGGATTGATTGGCTCAATGAGCCGCCGCCGGATTTGGTGCTAGAAATTGACATCACTAGCTTCTCCGATGTGCGAGATTATCTACCCTATGAAGTGCCGGAAGTTTGGCTATTTCGGAACCAGCGGCTGGTGATTTATCAGCTCCAGGGAAATGGCTACATTGTGGAATCCGAGAGTCAGTATTTTCCTGGGCTGAATGTATCAGAGATCGTGTCGCGCGGTTTGGCGGTGGCCTATGAGCGAAATACGAGTGCGGCGATTCGGGAGCTGAGGCGGGGGTTGGGGTGACAGGACTTCATATGAAGATGTCCGGGCGGGTTTCGCAGTGACGTGCTGATGTAGTTTGGCCCCGATTAATATAGAGCAAGGACGTTTTATTCGCCTGGTGAATGCTGGACTGGACGCGGTATCTGGAGTCTATACGCAGCACCTATGACAAGTGGTGGCGGGTGTATACCTTCACGGATGTGGTGGGAGAGGTGCCGCAGGACGATCGCGCTTCTGAGGTGCCACTGCTGGATTTGGGACTGATGGTGGAGACGCGAGCTCCTAGCGAGAAGAGGATACCGGATGGGGAGCGGTTTGAGGAGAATAAGAAGAAGATTGAGCGGTTAGGGGTGCTGGAGGGGCTGCAAAAGTATGCGAGCGAGCATGTGCTGCTGGTGGGACGTCCGGGGTCAGGGAAGTCGACGGCGCTGCTGCGAATGCTGTTGGAGGAGGTGGAGGGAGTTAAGTGTTCTGATGGCCCCCTAGCCCCCAATACTGGGGGAACCGGAGAAGGCCTAAACTCTCCTCTGCTAGAGACTTCTAGAAATTCTAGCTTTGAATCCCGCTCCCCCAAACTTGGGGGTCGGGGGGCCTCTTCGAGCGGGCAAACATCAGAAATATCTCAAACGAAAGAAGATCTCAAAATTCCTACCCTAGTTGAGCTGCGCTACTGGCAGACCTCCACCCTAGAACTCATTCGCCGTTTTCTGCTGCGTCACGGCGCGATGCTCGGCGTTGATGAAATTGAGCAAGGCCTAGTGGAAGGCCGTTTTCTGCTGCTGATCGACGGCATCAACGAGCTGCCCTCGGAAGAAGCGCGGCGGAACGTGAAGGCCTTTCGGCAGGACTATCCCCGGACGCCGATGGTATTTACCACGCGGGAGATGGGGCTGGGGGGTGATCTGGAGATCACGCGGCGGCTGGAGATGCAACCCCTGAGCAAGGCGCAGATGCAGCAATTTGTGCTGCGATATTTGCCGGAACGGGGAGAGGAGATGTGGGGGCAAATGGGCGATCGCCTCCGCCAACTTGGGGAGACGCCGCTGCTGCTATGGATGCTGTGCTCAATGTTTGGGCAATTAGGGGATATTCCCAATAGCTTGGGTCTGGTATTTCGGCGGTTTACGGCGTTGTATGGGGAGAAGCTGAAGGAGGATGTGACGGCGGAGTCGCGGCAGTGGTGGCCGGTGATGCTGCGGCAGTTGGCTTGGGTGATGACAGAGGGGGATGAGCCGACGGAGATTTGGGTGGCGATTCCGAGGGGGCGGGCTGAGGCGGCGCTGGTGGCGTGTCTGCGGGATAAGGTGGCGTATCCGGAGGCGCGGGCGAAGGAGTGGCTAGAGGAGCTGCTGCAGCACCAGTTGATTCAGTTGCGGGCGGATGAGCAGATTGAGTTCCGGCACCAGTTGATTCAGGAATATTACGCGGCGGAGGGGCTGCTGGAGCGGGTGCCGGAGATGACGGATGAGGTGCTACAGCGGCGGTATTTGGACTATTTGAAGTGGACGGAGCCGGTGGCGCTGATGCTGGAGCTGGTGGCGGATGAGGCGTTGGCGATGCGGGTGGTGGAGCGGACGTTGGAGGTAGATTTGCGCCTCGGGGCAAGGTTGGCAGGAGCATCATCTCAGTTTCAAGACAAAACTATTAGCTTAGTAAGCGGCCTAGATGTTTCAAATCTTATTAGATTTTTGCTTCTTGCAATAAACCGATTTGAGTTTGCCGTCGACCAACTCTTGACTACTCTTGCTCACGAAAACCTCTCTGTTCGCCGCCGTATTGACCATGTACTAGAGCTTGTTAATTTTGGAGAGGGTATTCGTGTACTTTTGAATGCCTTGGCTAATATCAAAATTGAAAGCTTAGACGTACGTTGCAGTATTGAAAATGCGCTAAAAGCAATTGCCAAAAGACAAGAAGTTTACGGAATATCGGAGTCCTTTGACAAAAGATGTCATGCGTTTAGCCGACGTTATGGCATTGTAAACCCACCAAAGTGGACAGACTCTCAGCACGCTATTGACACGCTGCTGATTGCTCTCAAAGATAAAAGATTTTATATTCGGCGTCGCGCTGTATGGGCACTGGGAAGGATAAAATCTAGACGGGCGGTTGATGGGCTGCTGGCTGCTCTGAGCGATGAAGATCCCTACATTGTGAGAGACGCTGTGTTCGTCTTAGAAGCGATCGCCTCTCCTAACAGTCTTTCAGGGCTCAATGAACTGTTGTTAGAAACTAATCGAATCGACCTATTAGACACGATCGCCAAAGTTCAAGAAAAGTGTCGATTCTACCGATACTATTCAGAAAATGAATGCCAGAGCCACGATCGCCCTATGACCAACCAATTCGACGTCTTTCTAGCCCACAACAGCAACGACAAGCCCCTAATTCGTCAGCTCCGCGATCATCTTCAAGCTGAAGGCATCCAAACCTGGCTTGATGAAGACAACATTCTTCCCGGTCGTCAGTTCCAAGACGAGGTGCAAAATGCCATCAGGCAAATCAAATCAGCCGCCATCTGCATCGGCCAAAGTGGCTTAGGACGTTGGCAAGACTTAGAGCTTAAAGCCTTCATCAGCGAATGCGTCGAGCGCGGCGTCCCCGTCATCCCTGTCCTACTCCCCGGCGTCAGCGCCATCCCTACAAGCCTCCCTTTTCTAAAGCAGTTTCAGGGCGTCACCTTTCAGAGCAGCATCGACGAAGCCGCCGTCCTGAATAAACTCATCCAGGGCATCACCCAAAACCCTCAGTAGGCCTACCGAATATCGGCACCCAGCCGGTAGGCCTACCCCCGGTGCAAAAGTGGCAATGCTACCACCACTTCTCCGTCCAGTCCCCCGGCCTCCTCAGCCGCACCTTCTCCAGTGCCATCAACACCCTGCTCTACGCCCCCGACGGCAAAACCCTCCTCACCAGCAGCGAAGACTGGGACAGCCCCATTCAGCTCTGGAACCTAGAAATCCTACCCACTAGCCCCTTCGCCAGCCCCAACTCCCCGGTTCAGCTGTGGAACCTGCTCAACGGCCAGCCTAGCCGCTCCATCGGCCACTGGAAACTAGGCCGCTTCAGCCGCCTCGCCCTCAGCAAAGACGGCAAAATCCTTGTCATTGGCGGCACCGTCATCGAGCTATGGAACCTCGAAACTGGAGAGCGGTTGGGTGAACTCGGCAGCCTCTTCGGCCACCGCGACATGTCCGCCCTCGCCATCAGCCCCGACAACACCCTCCTCGCCACCACCAGCCTCGGCGAAAGCCCCTTCAACCTTTTTGATTACAGCATCCGCCTGTGGGACCTGACAACCCTACAGCCTCGTCACACTCTTAAGGGCCACCCAGCTCGCATCCGCACCCTCACCTTCACCCAAGACGGCCAAACCCTCCTCAGTGGCAGCCAAGACGGCACCATCAAATCTTGGGACTCCCGCACTGGAGGGCCCCAGAACACCCTCAGCCAACCGGGATTGCTCCGTGCGATCGCCCTCAGCCCCGACGGAGAAGTCGCAATCGGCAATCGAAGCTCGTCAGATCAACCAGTGAACGCGATCGCCTTCAGCCCTGATGGTCAACACCTCGCCACCACTCAGGGCAGCACTCTCACCATCACCAACGCCGACGGCGAACGAAGCCCCCTCACCGACCACAGCGCCAAGATTCGCGCGATCGCCTTTAGCCCCGACAGCCACCACCTGGCTAGCGGCGATGCCAGCGGTCAGGTTCGGCTGTGGCGGCGCTAATACTACGGTTGCGATCGCCCCCCAAATGCTGTAATCTCACTCTCGGCGCTCGGATGCAAGCGCGCCCCGACTGTGTTGACGCCACAGCCGAGACGCTAACCCCCGCGCTCTGAACAGGGCAGAAGCGAAGGCTACCGCCTAGTGTATGGCTTCCATGCGCATCCTTGGTAACCCTCCCATGCCATGCCCAATCTGGGCGAACAGCTCGCAGGGTAGCTTGGCCAGCCGAGCGCCGCCAAACAAACCCAAGGAGAATACCCATGATCTACGAACGCCAAGATCGTAGCGATGCCGCTCATCCTGATTCCGAGTGCACCAATGCCGCCTGCCAGTTCACCAGCGGCGGCAACCCCGAGGACCCCGATAGCCTCGTGCACATTATCATCGGGCCGCTGCACGCCATCAACACCTGCCGCCACGAGCTGTACTTGCGGGGTTATGCAGAGGCGAATGAATGGTCTGAGCCCATGCGTATGGTGAACACCGCCCAAGTGCTGCGCAGCCAGCACCCCAACAACATGATGCGGGTATTGTCTAAGCGGGTCATTCCGTCCTCGCCCCAGCCGTAACCCGTCGGGGCATGGCACCGCCATGCCCTAATATCCCGCCATAGCCCTATCCCACCAACTGCGCCCCCGTCGGGCACCCCCGCGTAATCCAAAAATCAATTTCCGGATTCTGAAGGATACCGTGCGCCCCCTCCGCCACCCGCTTTGCCTCATCCGGCGACGACACCAGGGCAAACACCGTCGGCCCCGAGCCCGACATCAGCACCCCCAGCGGGTTCTGAGCCTCCAGGGCCGCCTTCAGCTCCAGCACCTCAGCATGGGCCGGCAAAATCACCTTTTCCAAATCGTTGTAGAGCTGCTCACCTAAGGCGCGGGCGTCCTGCTTCATTAGCGCTGCAATTAAGGGAGCCGCGTGAATCTGGCTGTGGCGTTCTTCCACCGCGTCTTCTGCAATATAGGTATCGCCAAACTGCTGGCGGTAGGTCTGGTAGGCCCAGGCGGTGGACACCGCCAACTGCCGGTGCTTGGCCAACACCAGGTACAACGGACCAAAGCTAGGCAAGGGCGACAGCCGCTCCCCCCGCCCAGTGGCCAGCGCCGTCCCCCCAGAAATGCAAAAGGGAATATCCGACCCCAGCTTAGC
>JBCCAG010000195.1:0-6312 GCA_039814955.1 Cyanobacteria bacterium P01_A01_bin.135 | reverse complement strand
GTTGCGGATGTAATCGTTGGGGTCGGTGGCCGTAATCTGTAGCAAAATACCGGCATCGCTAGGGGTAACCTGAAGCCGGTCTTCACCGGGGCTAGCGCGGCGCAGCTCGGCATCA
This sequence comes from Cyanobacteria bacterium P01_A01_bin.135, assembly GCA_039814955.1. GTDB lineage: Bacteria > Cyanobacteriota > Cyanobacteriia > CAKZMO01 > CAKZMO01 > JBCCAG01. Next base: position 6,197 of record JBCCAG010000195.1, on the reverse strand, counting down.
AAATCGTAGCGGAGCTGGCCCTGGCCCTCATAGCGGACGATGTATTCCCCGCTGGGGTATTCCTCCACGCCGCGAAACAACAGGGTGCCCACGCGGGTGTATTCTGGCGGCGCGTCGGGCGTCGGGAGCGATCGCACCCAGCCCCGGCCATCTAAGTCGAGCTGGTCCTCTTCTTCAGTGCTCCAGTCGCTCTGACAGTCGGGCTCATCCGCCGCGCATTGGGTAATCCAGGGTCGGGAAGACTTGAACCCATCAACAAATGGCATCTGCGTTGACCAGTCAGCAATGCCGGCCAAATTGGTGCCAATCTCGGTAGCTGGCTGGAGCGCAGAAGCCGTTGGCTGCGGTGGTGAAGCCGTCGGCTGCGGGCGCAGATACTGCAGTCCTACCGTCAGCAGCAGGGCCGCAACGAAGCCCAGACAAACCGTTAAGCGAGTTGAGGATGTCATAGGCCTGAGAAGCAACTAGAGGGGAAAGGGCTTGTACCAAATGAATGTGAAGATGCAGGTTACGGCTCACCCCCGGCTGTCGCCGTCCCCTTTGGCTTTCGCGCAGCGCGCCCATCAGGATACAGGAGACTATAAGGGGGTCTTCAATATGCGCGAGCACAGGTGGAATCGGTATTAGCTGCGTGGGGGGATGATGCGCGCCGGGATGCCGACAGCAGTGGCGTTGTCGGGAACATCGACAAGCACAACAGCGTTGGCACCGATGTTGACGTTGTCCCCCACTTGAATGCAGCCAAACAGCTTTGCCCCAGCGCCAATGTTGACCCCCTTACCCAGCTTGGGGGCATCGTAGGGCCGATCGACATGGCGCAGCCCCAGGGTCACCCCCTGGCGAATAATGGAGTCGTCGCCGATCTCGCAGTAGCCGTGGATAACGATGTTGCTCTGGTGCTCCACCACTACCCGACGACCCAGCTTAACGGTGTAGGGAAGCTCAATGCCGTAGGTGTTACGCACCTTACGATAGAGAGAGCGGTACAGCACACTCAAAGGCGCTCGCAGCAGCTTTGGCTTCACCTGCATCCGCCATACTCCAAATCGATGCACCGCTACTGCCCGAAAGCCGGGCAGCGTCCAGTCGCGGCCATGGGCAATCCAATCCTCCCGAACCATTTCCCCTAGGCTCAGGGGCAGCGGGTCAGGGTTGCCAATAGTGGGGTCTGGCGCTACCGAATCGGTGGTTGACGGTTTGGCGGTCGCCGGGGCGGCTGAAGCATTCGCTAGGGTTTGGTCCTGTGCTGTCATAGTGGTTTAGCAGAAGGTGGGACGGTAGAGAATAAACGATTTTGGACGCGATCAGCTCAATACTTCATTTGTGCCTCAGCATACCCAAGATATCGCCTAGTTAATGTGCTTTACCAAAGCTTGATGATTTTGCCGTTTGTCTCCCCGCAATCATTTAGGTCTGGTGAATTTTGCAGCTGTTCTCCTGGCCCCTGATCGGTCTGGTGCTAAGGTTTGGGTACGCTCAGTAAGTAGAAGGCCGTAAACAAACGACGCTAACAGGGGGTTTGCCCCCCGGCGAGGGGCGAACCCCCAACACCGTTTACTTGTGGCTAGCCATTTAATAGCTGAGCTTCAGCTTTAATTTCAACCTACCTAGGACCTTTTTGCGGGGCAGCAGTAAGTCATGACTCGTCTTGGGATTGTCGCTATTGGACGCAACGAAGGCCCGCGCCTGATTCGCTGCTTAGAGTCACTTCAGCCGCAGCTTTCTCAAGGGGTGCCCGTAATCTATGTAGATTCAGGCTCCACCGACGGCAGTGTGGAAGCGGCCCGAGAGCGGGGCGCGGTGGTGGTGGAGCTGGACCTGTCGACGCCCTTTACGGCAGCGCGGGCCCGCAACCGAGGATTTGAAGAACTGATGGCGATCGCCCCTGAGATCGAGTTCGTCCAGTTTGTGGACGGAGACTGCGCTATTGACGAAGGCTGGCTGACCGCTGCTCAAAATGCCCTAGACCAGCGCCCCGATATTGTGGTGGTCTGCGGTCGCCGCTACGAGCAGCATCCGGAGCAGTCGATTTTTAACCAGATTTGCGATGTGGAGTGGGACACCCCTGTGGGGGAAGCTGACGCCTGCGGTGGTGATTCCATGATGCGGGTGGAGGCCTTTCAAAAAGTGGGGGGCTTTCGTCCTAGTCTAATTGCCGGGGAGGAGCCGGAGCTCTGCGTACGGCTGCGGCAGCAGGGCTGGAAAATTTGGCGGCTCGACGCTGATATGACTTACCACGATGCGCGGATGACCAAGCTCTCCCAATGGTGGAAGCGATCGCAGCGAGCCGGATACGCCTACGCAGAAGGTAGTTGGCTCCATGGCCGCAGTCCCCAGCGGCACTGGGTGAGAGAGAGCCGCCGCATCTGGCTGTGGGGATTTGCCGTCCCTCTCCTCAGCGTTCTGCTGATTCCCTTGACCAATGGCCTCAGCCTGCTGCTGTTGTTCGGCTACGGCGTCTCCCTCTACAGAACCTACAAACACACCCAGCAGCGGGGCTTCTCCGAAAAGATAGCCTGGCTCTATTCCCTGTCCTGCATCTTCGGTAAGTTACCGGAGGCCCAAGGCCAGCTCAGCTATCACCTCAACCGCCTGCTGGGCCGCCATCAGGCATTGATTGAGTATAAATAGACACGGGTCAACCTTGCCGCTGGCGAGGCAGCGCTCGTCTAGTCGCGAGTGAGCTCGAGACTGGAAGGATGCTGTTAGCGAATAGAGGGGCAGCCGCTTTACTAGCGATCGGGCTCTGAATTTTACCCTGTCCGCAGCTTTTTAGGCAGAGCCTATGCTTCGCAAACGCGGAGCTTGTCCGAAGGGCATAGCGCGGGCCAACGAAAGCCACCTAATGAAGTGGGTTAAACCCTCTTACGGGCTAGACTTCAGGCATCGGCTTATCCCTTACAGCCCTTTAGCGGACGCTTTTCAATAGCCCGCGTTCGCTTTCGCGGGAGCAATCGCTCTTAGCATAACGCACGCTTCATCTGCGGGCGCTTGCGAAACGAAGCCAACTGACGAAACCAGGGGTGACTATTCGATTGAGAAGCTACCGTAAATTCACTGCGAAATTCTGCAAAGTTTTTACGTCAGATAAGGCCACTATACTGATAAAAATTTCGTAACATGGAATACTGAAGATCGAGTATCAAAGCTCTGTAGACGTTACGCCGAGACATTCCCCATGGCTTTCAATGTGTCATTTGTCACAGAGCCTTCTATTGGGTTAGTCACGCCGCAGCGGTACCGGCTAGCTGGGTGCAATCCTTTCACAGGCCGCTCGGACTACTCGGCGCGCTAACGCTAGCTTCGCAAACGGCAGCATTTAGTATAGGGGCACAGCTCGGCCAAGCCCCTCCGAGCAACCCTACATTTAGCCGTAGATCCGTTACTCGAATATCCATTCACCTCTTTTAGCTACGCATCGGCAATGATTTTAGACCCGTTTTTTATGGAATTAGCCGCAGTCAGCGACCAAGCTGGCTTCTCATCTCTGCTCCAACTTGAGCAGCTAAGTTCCACCCTGGCTCCTGCCCCACTGACACCAGCGTCATCCCTAGCTCCAGTAGACCCATCGTTGACGCTATCCCAGTCTCTCAACGAGCTTTGGGCTAGCGCTAGCCTCGAATCTCCAACTGTCGTTGAGGAGAAAGCTATCACTCAGCCGGTGGCGTCCGCTGCCATTTTTCCTCAGGTTGAACCTATTACGCTGCTCCCCGTTAGCGCCCCCGCTGAACTGACCGGCCTAGCCGATAGCCCCTTGGTAGGGATTATTGACCAGGAATTTTGTCTCAGCGCTGTTGATGGAGACTCCAATTTAGATGTCGCTCTGTTTTCAGGCCTAGACCTAATTGATAACGACAGCGACCCCATTACCTGTACGGGCGATTTCGATCAGACAGCGCCCCCGGCCATTATTGCTGCGACCGAAGCAGAAGCCGTTTGGGTCGGGCGGGCGGCAGAGCAAAGCTGGGCAACGTCACTGATAGAGTTTGTGAATACGGCACGGGCACTCAATTTTGAGCAGGCCATTGTGAGTATTCCTGCTTTTTCTCTAGAGACGGATATCGCGCCGCCAACCACACCTCAAGCGGCGCCGGTCCTTCCGCAGCGGCAGCTAACGTCCTTCGAGCAGCTTGCCCTCAGCTATGCCCTTGATAGTGGGGTAGCCGTCATCCTACCCGTTGCCGGCGAGATTGAGCCTTCCAGCGCGATCGCCATCACGGAGGCATTCTCCAACGTTGTCGTCACTGATAGCGCTGAGGATGCGGACCCGCTAGCCGTTGTCTACGGCGATCGCGATATCCTAACTGATCTGGTTCCCCTCACGGCATGATGGCCTGGCAGCGGGCGTTGGCAGAAATTTGCTGCAAAGACTCAGGGTCAGTGCGCAGCAGTAGCCCATATTCCAGCCCTTCCACGACGGCCTGGTAGGAGGCATCGAGGATGTTGGTGGAGACGCCAACGGTAGTCCAGCGCTGTTGGCCGTCCCCGGACTCTACTAGTACCCGCGTCTTAGCATCGGTGCCAGCTGTGCCATCGAGGATACGCACCTTATAGTCCAACAGTTGGAACTGGGCGATCGCCGGGTAGAACCGAGACAGCCCCCGCCGCAGGGCCGTATCTAGCGCGGAGACGGGGCCGTTACCTTCAGCCACCTCCAGTACATCTTGCTCATTTACCGTCACCTTGATGGTCGCCAAAGAATTGGTGTGCCAGAGATTGGCGGTGGGAGCCACCTCACAATGGACCTGGAAGCCACGCAGCTCGAATAGACAGAGACGCTGCCCCAACACCTCCCGCATCAGCAGCTCAAAGCTGGCCTCCGCCGCCTCAAACTGGTACCCGCGGCTCTCCAGTGTTTTGAGGCGCTGTAGGATTTGTCGGCAGGCGGGGTCGTCCCGGTCTAGCTGGATGCCGAAGTGCTGGGCTTTGGCCAGCACATTGCTGAGGCCCGCCTGATCTGAGATGACGATGCGCCGCTGGTTACCTACCGCCTCTGGGGAAATATGCTCGTAGGTGATGGGGTTGCGCTGCACGGCGCTGACATGGATGCCGCCTTTGTGGGCAAAGGCCGACAGCCCTACAAAAGGCGCATGTTCGTCAGGGGCTAGGTTCACTACCTCACTGACAAACCGGCTGGTATCGGTGAGGTGGGTAAGCTGCGGCTCCGGAACGCAGCGGTAGCCCAGCTTCAGCTGCAGGTTAGCAATCAGAGTGCAGAGGTCGGCATTGCCGCAGCGCTCCCCGTAGCCGTTGATAGTGCCCTGCACCATTTGCGCCCCCTGCTGCACTGCTGTTAGGGCGTTGGCCACCGCCGTCCCCGAATCATTGTGGGTATGGATACCGAGGCGGGGCACCGGATGGGTCGAGTCTTGGGCTGCGGTGGCTTGCACGGGCGTCTGCTCTACCACCGCCGCCACGACCCGCGCCACCTCATGGGGCAGGGTGCCGCCGTTGGTGTCACATAACACCACCCACTCCGCCCCCGCGGCGATCGCCACCTTCAGGGTCTCTAGGGCGTAGTCGGGGTTGTGGCGGTAACCGTCAAACCAATGCTCGGCGTCGTAGATGATGCGGCGATTCTGCTGGCGAAAGAACCTCACGGTGTCGTCGATCATCGCTAGGTTCTCATCCAAGGTGGTTTTCAGCCCCTCGGTCACATGCAGGTCCCAGGACTTGCCAAATAGGGTAATCCAGCGCGTGCCCGCCGCCAGAATCGGCTGCAGCATGGCGTCGTCGGCAGCGGCCCGGTGCGGGCGACGGGTGGAGCAAAAGGCGACCACTTCGGCCTGGGTGAGAGGCTGCTCTTTAAGCTGCCAGAAAAACTGCACGTCTTTAGGATTAGCGCCGGGCCACCCCCCTTCAATAAACGGCACCCCCAACTGGTCTAGCTTGCGGGCGATGCGCAGCTTGTCATCTATGGAGAGGGCTAGGCCTTCGCGCTGGGCCCCATCACGGAGGGTCGTGTCGTAAATCCACAGGGGTTGGTTCATGACGTCATTTGCTCAGTCGTTTCGTCTGCATCAGCGCCGATGCTATCTACAATTGGCCTGCCGCTGTAGTAATCCCCTCCTCTCACTTCACAGTTCATGAGCGATTTAGGATCGCCACGCGGCAAGACTTACCATAGCTTCAAAGCCTAGGCTATCTCAAGGTTTAGGAATCGGGCGGTGGCTTAGTAAGTCTTGATGTGAATGCAC
>JBCCAG010000469.1:0-3866 GCA_039814955.1 Cyanobacteria bacterium P01_A01_bin.135 | reverse complement strand
CTGGTGGGTCTCTAGCAGGCGCTGCAGGGTTTCGGGCCGCAGCAGGGGTACATCGCCGTTGAGCACCAGCAGATCGCCCTGAAAGCCTTCGAGCTGGGGGATCACCTGCTGCACCGCGTGGCCGGTACCTAGCTGCTCGGTCTGCTCTACAAATTCTAGGGTCGCGCCGGGGATGGTGGGGGTGCCGTCTTCGGCTACCAGCGATCGCGTCACCTGGTCTTTTTCGTAGCCCACAATCACCAGCCGCCGCTCGGGGTTAATCTGCTGCAGGCTAGCCAGCACATGCTCCACCAGCGATCGCCCCCCCAACTGATGCAGGACCTTGGGCAGATGGGACTTCATGCGCGTGCCGCGTCCCGCCGCCAAAATTGCTACTGCTGCCATAGATAAGTCTCGATAGTTGGCCATGCCAAAACCACGGCTACCATATTACTATTGAAGGCCATGCCTTTCATTTGTTATTGGGACGGGCAGTATGCAGTTTATTGACCAAGCGACGGTAGCTGTGCAGGCTGGAGACGGTGGCGACGGGCTAGTGGCCTTTCGCCGCGAGAAGTACGTGCCGGCGGGCGGACCAGCAGGTGGCAACGGCGGCAAAGGGGGCTCGGTCATTCTTGAGGCATCGCCCCAACTGCAGACCCTACTGGACTTCAGGTATAAGCACCAGTTCCGCGCCAAGAACGGCATGCGGGGCGGCCCCAACAACCGCACCGGCGCGACGGGGGAAGATTTGGTGGTCCAGGTGCCCTGCGGCACGGTAGTCTACGATGCCGATACCGGGGAGACGCTAGGAGATTTGGTGCAGCCGGACCAGGTGCTCTGCGTCGCCCAGGGCGGCAAGGGGGGTTTGGGCAACCGCCACTTCCTCAGCAACCGCAACCGGGCCCCGGAGCACGCCTTGCCAGGTCTGCCGGGGGAGGAGCGCACCATTCGGCTAGAGCTGAAGCTGCTGGCGGAGGTTGGCATCATCGGCTTGCCCAATGCCGGTAAGTCTACCCTAATTTCAGCCCTGTCCTCGGCGCGGCCTAAAGTCGCTGACTACCCCTTTACGACCTTGATCCCCAACTTAGGGGTGGTGCGCCGCCCCACGGGGGATGGCACCGTCTTTGCCGACATCCCAGGACTGATCGAGGGGGCGCACCAGGGCAGCGGCCTGGGCCATGAATTTCTGCGCCACATCGAGCGCACCCGGCTCCTGCTGCACTTGGTGGATGGCACTGAGGCGGACCCGGTGGCTGCCTACCAAACGATTCAGGCGGAGCTGGCGGCCTACGGCCATGAGCTGGCCGATCGCCCTCAGATTTTGGCCATCAACAAAGCGGACGCCATCCCCGAGGATGAGATAGGGTCAAAAGCCGCCGCCCTCGAAACCGCTAGCGGCGCGCCGGTCCACTGTATCTCTGCCGTAGCCCAGCAGGGGCTAGAACCACTGCTGCGGGAGGTGTGGCAGCGGTTAGATGAGATGGATGCGGCTGCAGAGGAAGACCAAGCGACGCAGGCGGTAGCTGCACCTTAAACGCTAGGTTTCCTGTGGCGATCGCCCTGTAATCCGTCGATTAAAGATTGAGGTTGCGTAGGTTGGCGCTGAGCAACGCGAAACCTAACAAAAGAGCAACGTGAAACCCAACAAAAATAATGACCAGCGTTGGGTTACGCTGCGCTCCAACCCAACCTACTAGGGCGTCCGGCGCCGATCGCCAGCAGCCGTGGTTGGGGGCGCTGGGGACGGTACGCTGGGTTGGGGCGATCGCTCAGAGGGCACGGCGGACGGGGGCCTTTGGGAGGCTGTGTCGCCCTTGGCATAGCGAATCGCGTAGCTGCGGGCCAATAGCCGGAAGTACAGCCCTGGGGCCTTGGCCGCTAGCCAGGGTTGGGCCCGGCGCACCGCCCCTGGTAGCCATGCCAGCAGCCAGCTCACCACGGCATCTAGGGTGAAGTTAATGTAGCTGCCAGTCCAGCGGAAGAAATCCTTGGGGCCCGCTAGTTGCCAGATCCAGCTAATCAGGGCCGGGTTTTGCCAAGCGGCCTTCAGGGCCATGCGGTTGAAGGGCAGCCACCCAGCCCGGTCTTTGATGAAGTTGTCGGCTACTTCTGGCGGCTCAGCGGCCAAAATGCCAAAGAAGGTATTCAGCATGGCATTCACCCGCTCCGGGGCAATGAACTTCCCGGTGGGCACCATCATCCCCTTGGAAAAAAGCCAGGTCACCGCCACGTTGCTTTGAAAAGCGCGGATACGGTTCAAATCCCTCGCTTTTAAGAGGTCATGCTGCAGCGCCACATCCAAAAGGTGGGTTAAGCGCGGCAGGTTACGCACCAGGGAGCCAAAGCCGGTAAACACTAGGGGCGACTGTAGGCTGGCGGCATCGCCAATGGCCATCAGCCGGTCAAAGGCCACCTGGCGATCGCTGGCCCGGACGCTGAAATGGCCGGGGATATAGCCAAATGTCGGTTTGCGCCAGGTCAGGTCTTCTACGTCGCAGCGGCGGTACTCCGGCAGGATGGTGAAAAAGTCCTCGTACATTTCCAGTAGGGAGCCGGGGTTCTCTGAGTGCACCTGATGGTAGTGAAACAGGTACACCGTCAGCTCGCCGTTCTCTGCCGGGAACAGCTCCCAAATTAGCTGTCGCCCTCGGGAAATATCCCCATGGCTATTGAGCACATCGCCATACTGCGGGTCCCACACCGCCTCTGAGATGCCGCTGGAGATGATGCCGCCCACAGTGGGGCAAACGCTGTCAAAGGCGCGCCCGCCGTTGAGCTGCCAGGCAATGGGAGAGGCGGTGCCCATAGCGTCGATTAAAAGACGCGATCGCCACTGGCGGGGTTCTCCGGAGGGCAAGTGGGTGGCCTCTACCGTCACGCCATCGTCGTCTACGGTTCCATGGACAAACTCCGTCTGGTCTTCAATGTGTCCGCCCCGAGCCTGCAAAATCTCGCCGCAGCGCTTCAGTAGTGCGTCAGATTTAAGGGCAATATTGAGCACCGTGGGAGTGTGCAGCACGGGCGCTTTGGCCTGGGGCGGGTTATTGGCGTCAAAGAACTTGTTGAAGCCGTCAGCGTACTCGCAGGCAATCAGCGCCTCTACCTCCGCCGCGCTGAGCAGCTTTAGGTCAATCAGCGTCTGCACCTCGTCGCGGGAGATATTCCACTCCCGGTTCATGCGGCCAAAGGGCAAGCGCTCCAACAGCAGTACTCGGTACCCCCGCATGGCCATCAGCGCCGCGTGGATCACCCCCAGCGCCCCGCCCACATAAATAATGTCGTAGGGGTCGCCGTGCCGCCCAGATGCTTGAGTACCAGATGCTTGGGCCCTAGATATTACCTGCTTTGGAGATTGGGGAGACCGGGCCGCTTCCCGCCAGCGCTGCTCCCACCAGTAGGCCCGCGTCAGGTCAGCCTCACCATTCGGCATTTTGCGGAAGTAATGTACCGTTTTGGGATAGGCCGACTCCAGCGCCTCAAAGATGGACCGCTGAGTGAGATCGATCGCGGGCGGCTCGGGGTAGCGATTAGGAAACGCGGTGCGAATTTCAGCCTCAAGCTGTCGCAGGAGCGTCCTCTCCTGGGAAATGGCCTGTCCCCAGCGAAATGCCTTCAGGTAAGTGGTCCGCTGCAAAGACCAGACAATGATAGAAAGGCCCGAGGCTGCTGATGTGCGCTCAACCTCGGCCTCAGCCCTGAAGATACAGCCGTCGGGGGTGAGTATCCTATGGCCATCGCTCGGTTGAAACACCTGCTGCAGCCAGGTCCGTACCGCTGCAGTGTCTGGGGTCGGCACCTCAATGTACAAGCGCTCCAAGATTTCAGACATCTGCTCGGCCATGAATCACAACAAGACTCCACCAGCGTTAGAGCCACTGGAGCTG
>JBCCAG010000358.1:0-4648 GCA_039814955.1 Cyanobacteria bacterium P01_A01_bin.135 | reverse complement strand
TTAACCCACTATTTGCTTCTGTCGATATTCACAAAGCTTATCCTGAGCTTGGGCAACCTGGGTATAGGTATTCGAACCAGCGCAATGGTCCTATCTGGTTTGGCTACCGTTTTAATAGGGATTGCTATTCATAAAGTCATAGAAAAACCGCTTGTTTCTCGCTTGCAGACTGCTCCCATTATGTCAAAGGCATGAGAATTTTATTTCTTGATCAAAGCAGCAAGCTGGGCGGCGCTGAGCTTTGCCTAGCAGATATTGCCCATCCCTACAGAGATAGTAGCCTGGTGGCAGTGTTCAATGAGGGGCCGTTTCCCCAGTATCTCCGCGAGCGGGATATTCCGGTGACGACGCTGATGGACCAAACCCTGGAGGTCAAAAAGGCCAGCGGCTTTGGGGAGGGGCTTAAAAGTCTCAACCGTCTGCTGCCGCTGATTTATAGGGTGAGCCAGCTCAGCCAAGGTTACGACCTGATCTACGCCAATACCCAAAAGGCCCTGGTGGTAGGGGCGATCGCCAGCGCTCTGGCCCACCGCCCGTTTGTTTACCATCTGCACGACATCGTTTCGCCGGACCACTTCAGCGCCACCAATCGGCGCGTGATCGTTACCCTTGCTAACCGTGCCTGCCGGATAATTGCCAACTCCCATGCCAGCAAGGCGGCGTTCATTGCCGCGGGGGGACGCGCCGACCGGGTCCAGGTGGTGTATAACGGCTTTGACCCCAGGATCTATGCGGCCCAGCCTCAGACGCGGGTAGATCTGCGGGAGAGCCTTGCCATTAGCGATGGACAGTTCGTGATTGGCCACTTTAGCCGGCTTTCGCCCTGGAAGGGCCAGCATGTGCTGATTGATGCTCTCAGCCGGGTGCCCGAGCATGCGGTAGCGCTGCTGGTGGGAGAGGCTCTATTTGGGGAAGTGGCCTACACAGCGGAAATTAAGGCGCAAATTCACCGCCTTGGGTTGGAGCACCGGGTCAAGTTTCTGGGCTTTCGCTCCGATATTCCCCAATTGATGTCTGCCTGCGACCTAGTGGCCCACACTTCTACTGCGCCGGAGCCCTTTGGACGGGTGATTGTAGAGGGGATGCTGTGCCACTGCCCGGTGGTGGCGGCAGATGCTGGCGGGGCGGCGGAGCTGATTGAATCTGGCTACAGCGGCTGGCTCATCCCTCCTGGAGATGCTGCTGCCCTGGCAGAAGTGATTTTGCACAGCTGCGGCAAGCGAGAGGAGGCAGGTCGCATTGCCCACCGCGGCTATTTGAGCGCCTGCGATCGCTTCAGCCTCCGCCACACCAATCGGCAAATTCACCAGATCCTCACCGAGGCGATCGCCCCAGTTTCTTCCTAGTGGCCCGTCACGATTTGTCCCTCGACTGGCGTTCTACTCGAACCCTGAACAAAACCCTAAATACCCAAACCCCAAACAATCTATGCTTCGTCACGCTATCACTGGCTTCACCCTCGCTGCCACCCTGCTCGCGGCTACCCCGCCGGCCCTCGCCCAGTTTGCGGCACCCCTCCCTCCCACTACCCCCATCGGCAGTGCGGGCTACCTGCTGGGGGTGGGCGATCGCATTGAGGTGGAGGTGTTCAACGCTCCGGAGTACAGCGGCGAATACCGGGTGCTGGCGGGGGGGATCGTCAACCTGCCGTTTGTGGGGGATGTGAATGTGGAGCGGCTGACCCTGCAGCAGGCCACCGGAAGAATCTCTGAGGAGATGGCTGTGTATATTCGCCGCCCCCGGGTTGTCGTGAGACTGCTGGACGCCCGGCCCCTACAGGTGGCGATCGCCGGTGAAGTGAACCGGCCTGGGTCCTACCGGGTATCGGTGGGGCAAGGGGAGGCAGAGGTGCCCACTTTGACCGAGGTGATTGAGCTGGCGGGGGGGATCACTCAGTTTGCGGACCTGCGTAACATCAAGGTGCAGCGGGTGACATCCAAAGCCGAGGGAGCGGGGCAGGCTCCCCTGTTTAATGCAGATGAGGCCCAATCCACGTCGGTGATTGAGGTGAACCTGTGGCAGCTACTGAAGGACGGCAGCTTGGAAGAAGACCTGCTGCTGCAGGACGGCGATCGGATTGAAATTGCTACCGCCACCGCCCTCACCCCTGAAGAGGTGACCGAGCTTGCCTCTGCCAGCTTCGCCGCCGATGAGATGGTGGTTAACGTAGTCGGGGAAGTGGCCTCTCCGGGTGCGATCGCCCTACCGCCCAATACCCCGCTGAATCAAGCGGTTTTAGCTGCCGGAGGATTCACTAACCGCGCCCGCACTAAGCGAGTCACCTTAGTGCGCCTCAACCCCAACGGCACCGTGGCCCGGCAGACCATCTCAGTGGACCCCACCGCTGGCCTCAACGACGAAAACAACCCGGCCCTGCGGCCCAACGACACCGTAGTCGTGTCGCGCTCGACCCTTAGCCGGGTTGGAGATACGGTGGGCAGCGTGATTTCTCCGCTGGGCGGCATCTTTGGGATTCTGCGAACGATTGAGGCACTGCTTGATTAGGCGGCGACGCTCGCAGCGGTCACTTTACCGGCGGGCTACGCACATAATAGATTGGGCAGCGGCGACGTAGTCAGGATCGATGCCTGAGAGCCGCTGGGCAGTGCGAATATACCAGGGGGCTTTGCCGCCGTCCCCTCGGAAGGTCTCGGCCCCGACCTGATGGTTATGGGGATATAGGGCGATATCAAACCCCAATGAAACCAGCACGCTTTGGTAAAGGGCAGGGGTAACGCCGTCCCCCGGACTGAAGTTGTGGATCTCGGAGGCCGCGCGGGCGCTCACCTCCGCCTTAGAGCGGCGCTGGGAGGGCCGCAGCAACTCCCGCAGCCGCGTGCGGCGGATCTGGTCAAACCACAGGCCTAGCCCTTGGTAGTTGCGGGCGGAAATCTGCGGGTCTAAATCGCTAACCAGTAGACCACCGGGCTTCAGCAGCCGCGCCGCCTCTTGCAGTACCGCGACCATATTGTCGCAGTGGTGGACGGTGGCGTTGAGGGTAACGACATCGGCAAAACCCGACTTGAGGGGCAGCGCTTGGGCATCGGCCAATAGGGCGCTGTACCCCACCCGCTGCGCTAGCTTTAGCGCCCCGAGGCTAATGTCAACCCCAATCATCAGGGCGGGCTTGCCGCCCAGCGTCGCATACACGTTACCGGGCCCGCAGCCAATATCGACGACAATCTTGCCGTCCCAGTTGGGGATTACCTCGCGCCAGCGACTCTCCCAAAACCGGTTGTAGCTCTCTTGCAGAAAGTATTTCTCCCCCCACTGAGGATGGCCAAAGAAGTAGGCGTTGGCCAGCATGCCTTGGCTGTAGACGAGGTGACTTGCGACGGGAATGCCGGAGGCTTCTGGCTGCAGCGGCTCAGCGAGATAATCTTCTAAACGGTGGCTGAGGTTGGAGTGACAAACCATGCTGTTGCATCGACTTTATTTTGAACATCGCTGAATACAGGTAGACGAGCTGTCAGTGCGCCGAAAATTAGAGTTCGACCTGGTCACTGAAGGGCGAAGACGAGATAATCTATCCTCTGGGCACTTTACCGATGGCCCATTTAGGGATACTGCGATCGCCTATTTGCCTTTACTGCAGTTATCTGTATTCTCCGGTTGATTTTTTATGAAATTCTGTCGCGATCGCCACCCCTGCCAGCACCACCCCTGCCCCCAGGACTACCCGCAGCCCTGGCACTTCTCCAAACGCCAGGTAGCCCAGCAGGCTCGCCCCCACTGGCTCTAGCAAAATCACGAGAGTCACGAGGGTCGGCGAAACGTGGCGTACTGCCCAGTTGAGGCTGGTATGGCCCAATAGCTGGGGCACGAGCGCCATCATGGCAATCCAGCCGTACACCGAGGCCGGGTATCCGCTGTAGGTTACCCCCACCAGCAGCGGCAGCGGCAGCAGCACCAGCGCCGCTGTGGTGTAGGCAATGGCCGAATGTTGCCCCACTGATAGCCCCCGCTGCTGCACCTGCTGCCCCAACAAAAAGTACAGGCTAAAGGTCCAGGCCCCCACCAGGGCTAGGCTGTTGCCCAAGAGGGGAGCTTGCCCCACGGTCCCCTGGTCCCACCCAATGACCGCACCCCCTATTAGGGTGACCACAATCCCTAGAATTACGCTGCGGCTGGGGCGATCGCCCAACCACACCCAGGCGATCAGCGCCACCCACACTGGGTTCGTGGTCACCAGGGTAGTAGAGGCAGTAATGGAGGTGTAGGACAACGAGGTGATCCAAGCGGCAAAGTGTATCGCCAGGAGCCCCCCTGCGACGGCTGAGCGCAGCAGCGTGCCCCTTGAGCAAGGCGGACGCCGCCCCGCCCTTAGGGTGACCGGCAGCAGCAGCAGGGAGGCCAGGGTTAGCCGCACGGCCGCTACCACCAGGCTAAAGCCCAGCCCCTGGGTCTCCGATGCCGCCAGCGCCAGCCGAATGAACACCGCCGAGGTGGAGACGCAGAGGACCCCCAGCCCCAGAATCACAAAGACGTGCCAGCGATTCACAGCAGTGGCCTCATCGCTGCCCTGCTGGCGCTTGCTGGCCAAATCTAGGCTCGCCAGTTGCGATCGCCGTCATCATCCGCTACACTCCTAAACCCACCGGACAAACAGTATTCATTATGGTAAACGGACGACTTGAACTCACCATCA
>JBCCAG010000376.1:0-4534 GCA_039814955.1 Cyanobacteria bacterium P01_A01_bin.135 | reverse complement strand
CACCTGGCCCTAGAAGAACTGGGTCATGTGCAGGTGCGGCTCGACAACGCCCCCGCTGAAGTGAGCGAGCTAGTAGAAACCTGCGAGGCAATGCTCGCCCGCCTCGCCAAGGCCCTAGATCAGCAGCGGCAGTTCACCCACGACATTTCCCATGAGCTGCGTACCCCGCTGACCATCAGCTACGGCTACCTGCAGAGTCTGCAGCGGCGCGGCGACAACCTCAGCGCCCCCCAGAAGCAGGCCGTCCAAACGGCGATCGCCGAGACAGAGCACTCTATTGCCATCCTGGAGGACTTGCTTAATCTGGCCCGGGCCGACAGCAATGCCATCCAGTTCACCCTCAGCGAGGTCTGCGCGCTAGCGGTGGCGCAGACCGTCGCGGAGGACATGGGTAAGGCCAGCCGCCGCACCATTGTCCTCGACACCGCTGATCTAGGCTTCACCCCAGGGGAACTCCCCTCTCAGTATCAGGCCTGCCGCTCACCAGAAGCATCCGCAGCCGGGCCCACGGGGGTGCTGATCAGGGCCGACCCCGAGCGGCTGCGGCAGGTGCTGGTTAAACTGCTGGACAATGCCCTGCACTACTCCGACCCAGAGCAACCTGTCACCCTGCGGCTCGCCCGCCAGTCCGGCAGTGCTATTATCCAGGTGTGCGATCGCGGTATCGGTATTCCCTTGCAGGATCAGCAGCGCATTTTCGATCGCTGCTACCGGGTCGATGCGGCGCGTAACCGGGCAACCGGCGGGGCGGGGCTAGGGCTATCCCTGGTGGAAACCCTGGTGGAAGGCATGGGAGGCCGCATTAGCGTTGCGTCTGAACCGGGTAAAGGCAGTACATTTACCGTTTCTCTACCATTAATACGAGATGTCGATGAAACCCCACATCGTAGTCGTCGAAGACGAGGAAAAGCTGGCTCGCTTCATTGAGCTGGAGCTCAGCTACGAAGAATACCAGGTGTCGGTGGCCAACGACGGCCTCACCGGCCTCACCACGATTCGCGACAGCGACCCCGACCTAGTGATTCTTGACTGGCTGATGCCCGGGATGACAGGCCTAGAGGTGTGCCGCCGCCTGCGGGCGACGGGCTCCAAGGTACCGGTGATTTTGCTGACGGCGAAAGATGAGATCAGCGATCGCGTGGCCGGCCTAGACGCGGGGGCTGATGACTATATGGTTAAGCCCTTCAGTATTGAGGAGCTGCTGGCCCGCATCCGCGCCCACCTGCGCCGCACCGCCGATGAAGACAGCGATGTGCTCATGTTTGAGGACCTGAAGCTAGACCGCAAGACGCGGGAGGTGTTTCGCGGCAGCCGGTCCATTGAGCTGACGGCCAAGGAGTTTGACCTGTTGGAGTACCTGCTGTCCTACCCCCGCCAGGTGATGACCCGCGATCGCATTTTAGAGGAGGTGTGGGGCTATGACTTTATGGGGGACTCGAACATCATCGAGGTGTACATCCGCTATCTGCGCCTGAAGCTGGAGGCTGAAGAGGAAACGCGGCTGATCCAAACGGTGCGGGGTGTTGGCTATGTGCTGCGGGAGCCGTAGCTGGGCGCGCCCCCTGCTTTAAGGCTGGCTCATTTCAGCAGGTGCTCATGGGCCCACAGGGCCGCCTGGGTGCGATCGCGCACGTCAAGCTGGCAGAAGATATTGGTCAGATGATTCTTGATGGTGCCCTCCGTTAAGTTCAGGGTGCGGGCAATTTCCCGGTTGCTCAGCCCTTGACCCAACAGCTCTAAAATCTCCCGCTCCCGCTCGCTGAAGTTGTGCTGATGGTCGCTGCCTGCGCCCGTATGCGGGCTGAGGTGAGAGAACACCTTGGGGGCAATGGTGGGGCCAAGCTGGCTGTAGCCGCGATGTAGGTTGCGGATGGCGGTCGCCACCTCGGGGGCCGGGGTGCTTTTAAGTAAATAGCCCAGGGCCCCCGCCTGCAGGGATTGAAACACATATTCATCGTCATCAAAGGTGGTGAGCACCAGAATGCGAATCCAGGGGTAGCGGGCGTGGATCTCCTGAGTTGCCTGCACCCCGTCGCACAGCGGCATGCGTACGTCCATCAAAATCACCTCGGGCTGGCGCTGCGCTGCCAGGGCGATCGCTTCCTGCCCGTGGCCTGCTTCAGCCACTACTTCGAGGTCGTCTTCCAGGGAGAGTAGCGACGCCAGGCCCTGGCGAAACAGCGGCTGGTCATCGGCTAAAAGGATGTGAATCATTGCGGCACCGTAATTTGGATAGTGGTCCCCTGCTTGGGTGTACTGTTGATTTCAATGTCAGCGCCAATTAGCTGCGATCGCTCCCGAATGCCCTGCAGGCCGAAGCCGCTGGTGGGCTGGTTTAAATCCATGCCAACGCCGTTATCGCTCAGGTGCAGCGTTACCCCATTGGGGGATGCTTTGCTGTGGAGGTAAACGACCGTTGCCCGGCTGTGGCGCTGGATATTTTCTAGCCCTTCTTTGACGATGCAGTAGAGCTGGTGGCTGGTCTGCAGCGGCAGCTCGGGCAGGTCAATATCGCTGCGAATTGCCAGCGCCGGGTCGGATTTAAGGGGCTCCAGGAGCTGGCGCAGGGCGGCGCTCAAGTCAAACGCTTCTTGGCGCATGGTGGTCACGGAG
Source organism: Cyanobacteria bacterium P01_A01_bin.135 (assembly GCA_039814955.1). Lineage (GTDB taxonomy): Bacteria > Cyanobacteriota > Cyanobacteriia > CAKZMO01 > CAKZMO01 > JBCCAG01. Next base: position 1,921 of record JBCCAG010000376.1, on the reverse strand, counting down.
CGGCGCACTTCCTGGATGGACTGGCTAGCAAGTCGCTTGGAGGTTTCTAGAACCTGCCCAAAATTCTCTGCCCCTCGCTCGTGCAGCCGCTGGGCGAGCTCTATTTGCACATCCAGCGACATCAGGGTGTGGCCCAAGGAGTCGTGAATGTCGCGGGCAATGCGGGTGCGCTCTAGGTCGGCGGCCAGCAGCTCCACTTCCTGGGCCAGCGCCGCTTCCCGCTGGCGGCTTTCGCGCTCGGAGAGGATGGTTAGACACAGCAGCATGACTAAGGCATTAGCAACGATATGCACCGTGGCGGTATTCAGCAAGATGTCGAATATCTGAATGGGAATCGGAACGGACCGCAGCGCCTCAAGCCGGGCCACAATATCCTCGGGCTGCTGCAGCTCTACCGAAAAGTACTGAGCGACCGCTACATGCCAGAGGAGGCTAGAAACGACGGTAATCGAAGCCGCTTCCCGCCGACTGAACAGGAACCAAGTTTTGATGAAGACTAGCCATAGCAGCATGTCAAAGCCCCAGGGAGAAAGAAGCCGCGCGCCCCAGGGCGAGTAAATCCGCGTGGCCAGTAGGGCTACTACCTCAACCCAGACATAGGCGCGCCGCTGCCACAGGGGTCGCCCAGCAGGAAACTCTAGGCTCAGCACAGTGAAGAGCGCGAGAATACCAAATACCATCAAGTCGCCGCCGTTTAGCTGATGGCCGAAGGGGCGGTAGAGTAGCGGGAACAGCATCCTCAGGGCAGGAAGCCCCAGGGCCACCCACTCGACGTAGCGGATAACTTTGGTAATTGGCGGGGCCGTGCTGATAGCACGGGTCGTCTGGGTAGCCAGCATGGCAGTCATCACAGGTTGGGCTAGCCCAATCCTATCGAAGGTTCATCGCATACCGTTATGACAAACGTCATCGATAGAGATGGGTAGGGGCGATCGCGGACAATAGGCTGGAGTTGTTTGCGCTGGGAAGTTGCCCATTAAATAATCTAAGTTTTTTCCGTAATGGATGCCGAAGACGTTGAAATTAACGCCTGTACCCCGCATGGACTGCCACCAAAAGTCGATTCTAAAAGTACTATGTGAGACAAAGGCATGAGACAAAAGCGACAGTCTATTTCCCAACGTACACCAGATGTCAAAAGAGCCGCTCATGAGGAAGGACAAGCATTAGGGCGTCCGCGCACGATTGAAGCCGTCTACTTCTTAGAGCGCCGCTCTTTTCTGTAGTTTCACTTCCTGCCAAAACCGGATGTTACCAACGTTAAGTATTACTATTACGCCGAATGTAATTTGGCAGATTCTTCTGCCAGTGATTCTCATTTGCGTCGTAATTTTGCTGATCTACCGCCGCCGCATCGACCGAGAACCAAACCTACTTAAGCGTGGATTTTACCTATTTCGACTCAACCTAATTTTGCTGGGTGTTTTTACCGGCTTCATTGCGCTGCTGGTTTTTCCGCTGTCTCCGTCCCTGGGCAGCTTCGGCTACCCAGATACCGCCGAGGATGTGCAGTCTGCTGAGCAGATTCTTGAGTATTTACAGCTTTATAACCAGGCGCTGGTGACTAGCCTCAATGCCCTGACCTGGTTCTTCTATCTCTTCGCCATTTGGTTTTTGACGGCGCTCTACAGCTTTGCTGTCCTTATCAAGGACGCGCTGTTAGCTCGCCCGACAAGGCAACCGTAAACCAAGCCAAATCGCCTCTTGGCCTAAAAGACTATGAATCATTGCGGCACCGTAATTTGAATGGTGGTTCCCTGGCCCGGAGTGCTGTGAATGACCACATCAGCGCCAATCAGCTGCGATCGCTCCCGAATGCCCTGCAGGCCGAAGCCACTGGTGGGCTGGCTTAAATCCATGCCAACGCCGTTATCGCTCAGGTGCAGCGTCACCCCGTCGGGGGATGCTCTGCCGTGGAGAT
>JBCCAG010000152.1:0-7081 GCA_039814955.1 Cyanobacteria bacterium P01_A01_bin.135 | reverse complement strand
TGGCCAAGATGCACCTGCGGCACATGGTGGGGGGGCGATCGCACCTGGCTGAGAACGAGCTGCTTTACCGGTTTGAATTTCCCGAGCGCCCTGGCGCACTAATGCGGTTCGTGGATGCCATGGGCCCCAACTGGAATATCAGCCTGTTTCACTACCGCAACAATGGCTCAGACTACGCGCGAATTGCGGCGGGCATTCAGGTGCCGCCGGAGGATATGGCGGAATGGCAGCGATTTTTAGATGGGTTGGGCTACCGCTACTGGGATGAGAATCAGAACCCGGCCTACCGATTATTTTTAGGGTGATTGTATGGCGGGCCAGTTGGGGAAGAAACACCGTGTTTCCTAAAAGCAACTACGCCAACGCAATAGCTCTACCGCCCGAGCGACCCGCTGAATCCACTCGCCATAGTAGGCTGGGGTTAGCGCATGGAGACTGAATTCCTATGAAAGATAAAGATTACTCTTGGAAGGGTAGCCCCAACGCAGGGGTGGTGCTGGCGATCTTAGCTGGGGTATCTGCGGTGGTGCTGGTGCTGGCTGGGTTCAGCTAACCCTGGCTACAGCAGCGAGCCTACGACAGCGGTTCTAAGGCAGCAGATAGCCAGACTGAACCGCCATAAACGCCCGCAAAATTTCTTGATGGGGCGCGCCGATGGGGCAGCTCCGCTCCGCGATGGGGGAGTAGCAGGCTCCCGCCTCAATATCATCAGCGGTCAGCAGACCCAGATCCCAGCCTTCGCCCAGGTCCAATGCCCCGATGGGCACCTTCAGCGGCGCGACGAACACATGGCGAGTCACGCGGCGATCGCGGGCGGTGGTAAACTGCTGGCCATTCCCCCAGTGGCATAGGTAAGGCTGCACGTACGGGGGAGCATAGTCAATCTCCTCCCGAAGCTCCCGAAGCACGGCCTCCTCTGGCGTTTCTCCAGGATCAAGGTGACCGCCAAAAAAGCCCCAATGCCCTGGGTACAGGATGCCGGGCACATCATCGCGGAGCTGCAGCAAGAACCGCTCCCCCTGCAGCAGAAGGGCGATCGCTACCTCAATAGGGGCGACGATTTCGCTTGCGGTGAGTTGTTCATCCATCACGCTTCACGGTCGAAACGCCTACTCAGGGGCGATGGTAGCATCGATCCCCTGCTCCGCAAGCTGGTCTACGAGCTCCTGGGCACTGGACTCTGATTCGAACGCGCCGAATTGCACCTGAGCGCCGCTGGGAGAATTGCGGAGATAGGCTCCAGACACCGCCTCCTGCGCGCTCTCTAGGCTGCGATCGCCAGTGTATGGCGTGACAACATGGTGGTAACTCCCGTTTGCGTCGGCCTGGGGCGGCGGCTGAGTCGTAGATGGGGAGATGGTTTCTGCGGTTGAGGATGCAGGGCCAGAGTTGGGGGTGGCAGGAGTCACTGCCGGGGTTGGAGCAGCGGCAGGCTCCGTGGCGCTGGAAGTGCTGTTAGCCGAAGACGCGGGCTGCCCTTGGTGGGGGCCAAGGTAGCGGGGTTGGAGATGGCGGGGTTGGAGATGACGAACCGCCGGGGCTGGCGCGGCGGTTGGGGCCACCGGGGAGGTAATCTGGATCGAAGGCGTTTGGGGCGCGGCAGGGGATGCCGCTTGGGGCGCTGCCGGTGAGGCCGGAGCGGTGGGACGGCTAGCTGAGGTGGGCTGAGTTTTCTGGGTAGTGCGGGTCCGCTCAGCCGGAAGCGCGACATCCGGTGGGGCGGCGACAATTGGTACCGTGGGCAGCGGCGAGGGCGATGAGGAGATGTGGGGTGCCGGCGGCGCGATCGCCGGGGGGACTGACGATACAGGGTCAGCGAACGGCGAGACCGCTGCGGGAGCAGGGGCCAAAGCGGGGAGGTCTGCGTTGCCCTCCTCTGATGAAGGGGAATCCAGGGTCGCTAAGGGGCTGCTCACCAGGGGGACGGTGGGATTCGTTTTCCCCTGATTGGGGCGTAGGGGCAGGGTGATTAGACGACCCAGGCTAAAGCGCGTAAATTCGCCCACCGTCAAGTCAGGAGAGCGCACAGATAGGTCATCACCGTCGCCGTTCCTGCTGGCCACGGCGGTGTCGGACTGGGGTTGCTGCGCAAGCCGCTGGGAGCGGGCATCGAGGACCAGGGTCGTCGCCATTAAGCTGGAGAGCCCTACGAGCAGCATCAAGCCAACGCCTAAGGGGGTGAGGTGAGAGGCAATGGCCCGCGGGGTAAAAATAGCAGGTAGTCGCCACGTCCGGGGGGCCGTGCTGGTATCCTCTTCATCTAGGCTGCGCAGAAGCGCCTCTGAAGAAGCGAGGTAGGTTTGCGGTGCGTCAGTGGAATGATCTGACGGGGCTTCCCCTATAGTGACGGTATTGAGGCCTTCTAGCGGAACCTCTGAAAAAGGGTTATCTGCTCCTGTCAAATCAGCCGCCGTATGGTTTGTGATCGCTCCAAGCGCTCCGCTATGGGTCATTGTCGTGAGCGCTGTGGATGTGGCGCTCAGCTGAACGGCGTCGGTAGCGGTGTCATGAGGCCGCTGACTTAGAGCGCTACACAGCGCAGCGCATTGGGCCAACTGGTAGCGGGTCAGCTCGGCTTCTAAATCAACGTCTAAACTACTCAGGGCCGCACTGAGAACGGGGTGCAGATCTCGCTGGCGGCTAGATTGAGCGCTAGACGGTCTCTGTAAAGATGCTGTCATAGTGTACGGGTAGGAGCAGCAGGAGCGGTTTGCCAGAAGTTAGGGGAGCAGCGGACGACGAGGCAGATGCGCCGAGGATGGGGCTAGGGCGATTACGCTAGGCGATCGCCCTGCCATAGCGTAGCCATTGTGACTATCATATAGCAAGCATTCTAATGCGGCGGGTTTTCTCTGCCGTCCCCGTTTGAGCCTGCCAGTGGCCCTAACTTCCCTTATCCAGCTCGTCAAAACCTTTAATCGCCATCCAGCCTGGCGGCAGCAGCAGCAGTTTCAGCGGTTGCTAGTGATTTGGCCCCAGGCGGTGGGGGCGGCTGTCGCCAGCAACGCTCAGCCCGTTGCGATTCGTAGGCAGCGGCTCGTGGTTGCGACCGCTAGCCCAGTGTGGGCCCAGACTCTCTCTTTTGAGCGGCACCATATCCTACAAAAGCTGCAGCGTCATCTCCCCGAGCTGGCCTGCCGGGATATTCAATTTTCGACAGCCAATTGGAATAGCCCTAAAGGGGACATTGGAAACGAGCTTGCGGTTTGGCGAGATCACCCGTCGCGGGTAGCGGCCAAGGCCAAGGCCAAGGCCCCCCGCCCCGACAGCGCCCCCGCCGCCTTTCACCTTTGGCAGCAGCAGGTGCACAGCCGCGCCCAGGGATTGCCCCCCTGCCCCCGCTGCGGCTGCGCTACGCCCAAAGGTGAGCTAGATCGCTGGGCGATGTGCTCCCTGTGCATCGCTCAGCAATGGTCAATCAAGCGCTAGGTCTGACAAAACTAGCCCTGCACCCGGTCTTTGGAGCCGCCGCCGCTGGCGTTCTTTGCTACAAATTCAATGATCTTGCCCGCCACATCAATGCCGGTCGCCCCTTCGATACCCTCTAGCCCCGGTGAGGAGTTGACCTCCATTACCACCGGGCCGTGGTTGGAGCGCAAGATATCTACCCCCGCTACCCGCAGTCCCATCGCCTTGGCAGCCCTGGTGGCGGTGCTGCGCTCCTCTGGCGTCAGGCGGATCTGCTCGGCAGAGCCCCCCCGGTGAATGTTGGAGCGGAACTCTCCAGGAGCGCCCTGGCGCTTCATGGAAGCGATCACCTTATCGCCCACCACAAAGCAGCGGATATCCATGCCCTTAGCTTCTTTAATGAATTCCTGTACCAGGATATTGGCGTCCAGGCCGCGGAAGGCCTCAATCACCGAAGTGGCGGCCTGGGTGGTCTCCGCTAGCACCACGCCGATGCCCTGGGTGCCTTCCAGCAGCTTAATCACTAGCGGGGCGCCCCCCACCACCTCGATTAGCCCATCGATGTCTTTAGTGGAGTGGGCAAACCCTGTTACCGGCAGGCCGATTCCCTTGCGGGCCAGCAGCTGCAGGCAGCGCAGCTTATCCCGGGAGCGGGAGATGGCCTGGGACTCGTTGGTGGTGAACACGTCCATCATCTCAAACTGGCGCACCACTGCCGTGCCGTAGAAGGTCTTGGATGCCCCAATTCTGGGGATGACCGCCCCAATGTCATCTAAGGCTTTGCCCTGGTAGATCACTTGAGGGCGGTGGGAGGTGATGTTCATGTAGCAGCGCAGGTAGTCAATCACCCGCACCTCGTGCCCTTGGGCTTCGCCCGCTTCTTTGAGGCGGCGCGTAGAGTAGAGGGAGGCGTTGCGCGACAGAATGGCGATCTTCATGGGGTACTCTCCTGTGGGGATGCGGGCGGTTTAGCCGTGGATTGTAGAAAAGAGCGCCCGCTGTTGACCAAGAACCGGCCCCGCAGCGCCTGACGGCCCAGCAACATGCGGAAGGCCATGGCTTTACGGTGGGTGAGGGTGATATCCACCGGCCACTGATGGTCCCCAAGCTGGACTAGGGTACGGATGACGGGGCGCTCTTCTACCTGGCCGTTGGAGCTGCGGACGGCGCGGGTTTCGATCAAAGGAGCTTCGGCGACCACGGTGCGATCGCGATCGCCTTGATAGGGATGGACTTTGAAGCGCACCATGGCGGTATCATCTTGCTGAAAGTGCTGAACATCAAAGGCGTAAAGCGATGATGTTCTAGCCCCAGTATCGATTTTGGCCTTAATGGTGGCGATGCCGAGCTGCGGTAGCGACAGCCGCTCCCGCCAGCCGACGATGGGCAGATGGGGCGCAGTGCCTTTTGATTGACGAGGGGGGGGAGTCATGGAATTGGCGTCTGGCGCAGTTAGGCCTCCAGCCATCCAAGATACCATCAGCATGTCATCGGCGGCATCGACAATAAGCAAAGTGGAGCCCTCTGGTAATGAGAGGGCTCCACAGGATGGGCCATTGGGCCCCGTAGTCGGTTGCGTTTACCGCTAAGGGGCGATCGCTGGGGCTTGTGCAGGGGCTAAAGCCACCGCTTCAGTGTCTACCTGGGCGACATCTGCCGCTTCCACTAGAGAAGGCACAGAATTGCGCATCAGCCCGGTAAGCTGCAGCGTCTTGGCGTCATAGACCTGGGTAAGGATCTTGGGGTACAACCCGATGCCGATGATGGGCACCAGCAGCGAGGCGATGATAAATACCTCCCGGGGCTCGGCGTCGATCAGCTTCTCGTGAGAGGTGAGCTCCTTGTTTTCCGGGCCGTAGAAGATATCTCGTAGCATAGTCAGCAGGTAGATCGGCGTCAGGATAACGCCCACCGCCGCCAAGCAGACGATAATCACCCGGAATGTCAGGCTATAGGCATCGCTGGTGGCAAAGCCCACAAACACCATTACTTCAGCCACAAAGCCGCTCATGCCGGGGAGGGCCAAAGAGGCTAGCGAGCAGGTGGTGAACATAGCAAAAATGCGCGGCATCTTTTGGCCCACGCCGCCCATCTCATCCAGAATCAGGGTGTGGGTGCGATCATATGTGGCCCCCACCAGGAAGAACAGACTGGCTCCAATCAAGCCGTGAGAGACCATTTGCAGCACCGCGCCGCTGAGGGCCAGGTCCGTAAAGGCTCCCATGCCGATCAGCACAAAGCCCATGTGCGAGATGGAGGAGTAGGCGATTTTGCGCTTCAGGTTGCCCTGAGCAAAGGAGGTCAGCGCCGCGTAGATGATGTTGACTACGCCCAGAATAATCAGCACCGGGGCAAAGTAGGCATGGGCATCGGGCAGCATCTCGATATTCATGCGAATCAGGGCGTAGCCCCCCATCTTCAGCAGGATCCCTGCCAGCAGCATATGGACCGGGGCCGTTGCCTCGCCGTGGGCGTCGGGCAGCCAGGTGTGCAGCGGGAAAATCGGTAGCTTCACCGCATAGGCAATCAAAAAGCCTGCATAGGCCAACAGCTCGAAGCGCAGCGGGAAGTCCTTCTGCATTAGCGAGGACATGTCAAAGGTGACGGTGTCGCCATAGAAGGCCATGGCCAGGGCCGCCACCAAAATGAACAGCGAGCCGCCGGCAGTGTAGAGAATGAATTTAGTAGCCGCGTACAGCCGCTTTTTACCGCCCCAAATCGAGAGCAGCAGGTACACGGGGATCAGCTCCAGTTCCCAGGCCAGGAAGAACAGCAGCAGGTCCTGCACGGCGAACACCGCGATCTGGCCACCGTACATCGCCAGCATTAGGAAGTAGAACAGCCGCGGCTTTAGGGTTACCGGCCAGGAGGCCAGGATCGCTAGGGTGGTGATGAAGCCGGTGAGCAGCACCAGGGGCATGGACAGGCCATCCACGCCCACAGACCAGCTCAAGCCTAGAGAGGGCACCCAGCTGTAGCGCTCGACCATCTGCAGGTCAGAGGAGCTGGGATCATAGAAATTGTAGAAAGCGTAGGCAATCAGGCAAAAGTCAATCAGGCCCACAACCAGGGCATACCAGCGAATTGTTTTGCCGTCTTTATCAGGAATGATGGGGATCAGCAGCGAGGCTGCGATCGGAAACAGAATGATGGTGGATAACCAGGGAAATTCAGCAGTAAACATTGCGTTTGCAACTCGATGCGGGTGGGCAAAACGTAGAGAGGAAGTATAGCCGACTTCGTAGAGCGTTATGCTGAGGGGCGCTGAACTCGCGATTGGTGAGAGCAAGATCAGCGCCCGAGGCAGTTACCGCATGCAATCAGCACTGGCTAGTGCTGCGCGCAACCAGGGCAGGGCTAGGTGATGCCGGAGATTAGCACTAGACCTAGAACTGCGCCAAAGATAATCAGCGCATAGAACTGCGCTCGTCCATTTTCAATGTACTTCAGGCCTTCGCCTGTGACCAGGGTAACGAATCCGGCCAGGTTGACAACCCCATCCACAATCCGAACATCCACTTCTAGCACCTGTTTGGCCAAGCGGCGCACCCCTTGGACGAATACCGAATTGTAGATTTCGTCGATGTACCACTTGTTGAGGCTGAGCTTGTACAAGGGCTGGATGCTCTTGGCGATCGCCGCCGGATTGATCACCCGCTGGCGGTACATCAGC
>JBCCAG010000423.1:0-4169 GCA_039814955.1 Cyanobacteria bacterium P01_A01_bin.135 | reverse complement strand
TGATGATGAGCGCGCGCCGCGCCGCTTTACCCCTGGCAAAGCCTACGTGTACTTCTACAAAAACATCCCTCAGTACGATGTGGAGCTGCTATTCCCTAATGTCGAGACCCGCATGACCTGGAAAGATCTGGCCAAGCTGATTGTGCCGGCCCTGGGGGCGGGGGTATCTATCTTGATCAGGGTGCTGCCGCAGCTGCTGATAATCATTAGCGCCATTTTATTGGCGGTGGGGTTTCCAGAGGCGCTGGACTACTTCAACACCAGCGAGCGGGAGGTGGCAGCCCTGGCACCCGTGCTGCTGGCGGTGGGGTCGCTGTGCGTGGCATTGGGAGGCTTCGCCTACAAGCAGTACAGCTCCTACAAAACTAAAAAGCTCACCTTCCAAAAGACCGTCACCGACACTTTGTTCTTTCGCAACTTGGCCAACAACGGGGCGGCCTTTCAGCTGCTGCTGGACCTAGCGGAGGAAGAGGAGTGTAAAGAGGTGCTGCTGGTGTACTATCACATTTTGATCAGCGCTCCGCTGACGGTGGATGAATTGGATCAGCAGATCGAAGCCTGGATGCGGGAGCACCTGGATGCGGACGTGAATTTTGACGTAGCGGATGCGGTGCAGAAGCTGGAGAACCTGCGGGGCTATTTGCAGCCTGAGGATCCGGAGGCAGAGGCCCAGCCGCTGCTGTGGCAAGATGACCAACAGCGCTGTCATATGCTGCCGCTGGAGAAGGCGCTGGGCGTTTTAGACCAGCTGTGGGACAATGCGTTTCGCTACGCGCTTTAAGGCATCATGGCCCGCACACCCCACCCGCCTAAAGAGCAGGTCAAGTTCTGGCGGGACCCTGCCTTGCAGGACCTGGAGCTGCTGCGGGCCACCTACATCACCTACGCCTTTTCTCGCCATGCCCATGAGGGCTACGGCATTGCCATCGTAGAGTCGGGGGCGATGGCCTTTGACTACCGGGGGGCGACCCACATTGCTCCGGCAGGCAGCGTCGTGGTCACCCATCCGGGGGAGATGCACACCGGCCATGCGGCCTTGGAAGTGGGTTGGACCTACCGTACCCTGCTGCCTGCCAGCGCTTGGCTAGAGCAGGCGGCAAAAGAGCTGCAGCGATCGCAACCACTTAGCGCTCCCTTCTTCCCTTCCCCGGTTATTTGCGATCAGCGGCTCAACCGGCAGTTGGTGGGGCTACACCACGCCCTAGAAACTTCCCCCTCTGCCCTAGAGCGGGAATCGCGGCTGCTGTGGCATATGGCGTTTTTAGTGGGGCATTACGCTAGCGACAAGCCCATAATTGCGGCAGCGGGCCGGGAACAGCGGGCGGTGCTGCTGGTGCGCGACTACCTGGTGGACCACCATGACACCAACCCCTCTTTAAAGGAGCTGGCCGACTTGGTCGGCCTCACCCCACTGCGGCTACTGCGCAGCTTCCGCAAACAAATGGGATTGCCACCCCACGCCTACTTAAACCACTGGCGAGTCCACAGAGCTAAGCGGCTACTGGCCTCGGGCTGGGCGATCGCTGATGCAGCTATTGAGACGGGCTTCACAGACCAGAGCCATCTGCACCGCCACTTTAAGAAAATGGTGGGGGTGACACCGGGGCAGTATGTGCGCGGTTGCAGATCTGGGCTATAAACCGGGGCAACAACACTGGGTGCTGCAAAAACGTACAAGATGAGTCGGGGGCGTAGCCGGTAATTTGGGCAGATAGTGAGTTGGTTGCCCCCATGTCTGCTGAACTATCCTCCCCGCGTCAAGTGTCCCCCCGCCGTGAGTTTTGGACCGGCGCACGGGATATCCTGCCGCTGATTCTAGGGGCTATTCCCTTTGGGATTATTTTTGGCACCCTGGCTCCGGTAAGCGGGCTCTCTGTTGCGGCTACCGCGATCATGTCGGCACTGGTGTTCGCCGGGTCGGCCCAGTTCATTGCCGTGGGAATGGTGGCCGCCGGCACCGGCTGGCCGCTGATCGTGCTGACAACCTTTGTGGTCAACCTCCGGCACCTGCTGTACGCGGTGAGCCTGGTGCCCTACGTGAAGCGGTTACCCCAGCGGTGGAAGGTGCCCCTGGCCTTTTGGCTCACCGACGAGGCTTTCGCGGTGGCCATTCGCCGCTACCAGAGCCGCGATCGCTCCCCGTTTAGGCATTGGTATTACCTGGGGGCGGCGCTGACCATGTATACCAACTGGCAAATCTGCACCTGGCTGGGGGTGACCCTAGGCCAAGCCATCCCCGATGCCACGAGCTGGGGTCTAGACTTCGCCATGTCGGTCACCTTCATCGGCATGGTGATTCCTTACCTAAAGACCCGACCCATGGGGTTGGCGGTGGTGGTGGCCGGCGTCGTGGCTGTGCTAGCTGCGCCACTGCCCCACAAGCTGGGGCTAATCTTGGCGGCGCTGGCGGGTATTGGAGCCGGGGTATGGAGCGAACGCGTCTTTAAAGTTCCCCCTTCTCAAACCACCGGAGAATCCCTATGAATGAATTTTTGATGCTCACCGGCATGGCGATCGCCACCTTTGCTATCCGCTACGTAATGTTCGGGGCCAGCAGCCGTATCACCCTTTCCCCGGCGCTGCTGAACGCCCTACGCTACGTGCCCCCAGTGGTGCTCACCGCCATTGTGGTACCGGAGGTGCTGCTGAGTTCAGGGACGCTGCACCTGGGTCTCGGCAATCCTCGGCTGATGGGGGCGATCGCTGCCGGGCTAGTGGGCGGGCTGACCCAGAACTTGTTGCTCACCATTGTGGTAGGGATGGCGGTGTTTTTGGGCTGGCAGGCCTTCTGAAGGCAAACTTATTGCCCTAAACCCGCCCTGCGTTAGACGAAAGCGATCGCTTTCCCCTGGTAATGTAAAATCGCCATTTACATCTAGCAACACGAAATCCATGTCTGACGCAACGAACCCATCTCAGCCGATTGCAAAGCTGCGCAGCCTGATTAAGGACATCGGTGTTGCGATGCTCAGCACCACCGCCGATGACGGTAGCCTCCACAGCCGGCCCATGTCCACTGGAGGGCATATCGACGATGACTTCACCTTCTGGTTCTTCACCTACGCCGACTCTCTCAAAGTGGAGGAAATTGGCCAGGACCGTCAGGTAAACGTCAGCTTCGCTTGCCCTGATAAGCAGGAGTATGTCTCCGTGTCTGGTGTCGCGCACTTGGTCACCGACCGCAGCACCATTGAATCGAAGTGGAGCGATGACCAGCAGGCCTGGTTCCCCCAGGGCATCGATCAGCCGGGTCTAGCGCTGCTGAAGGTGGTTCCCCACACCGCTGAGTATTGGGATGCGCCGCCCCAGACCATCGCCCAGACCATTGCCATGGTCAAGGCCGTCACCACCGGCGAGCGGGCTGAGGTTGGGGAGCACGAGACCGTTAATTTAGGGTAGGCACCAAATGACAGAAGCGCTGACGATTGGCATTGAGGAAGAGTACCAGGTCATCGACCCCGAAACCCGCGAGCTGACGGGGCAGGCGGGGCTGCTAATGGACTGGGCTACTGCAAACGAGCCGGATACCACCGTACAGCGCGAGGTCTACCAATCCCAAATTGAGATTGCCACCTCGGTGTGCGAGAGCCTAGCGGAGGCCCGCACCCAGCTTGTAGCTGCTCGGCGTACTGTTCTAGATGCTGCCGAGCAGGCCGGCAGCGCGATCGCCGCTGCCGGTACTCATCCCTTTTCCGACTGGCGTAACCAGAGCGTTACCGACAAAACCCGCTACCAGCGCCTAGTGCGTGACTACCGGCAGATCATGCGGGACCTGGTGATTTTTGGCTGCCATGTGCATGTGGGCATCAGCGACAAAGAGGTAGCGGTGCAGGTGCTCAACCGCAGCCGGGTATGGTTGCCGGTGCTGCTGGCGTTGTGCACCAACTCCCCCTACTGGCTGGGGCGCGATACCAGCTATGCCAGCTACCGCACTGCCCTGTGGAGCCGCTGGCCCTTTGCGGGCATTCCCTTTCCGTTTCAGGACCACCAAGACTATCAGCAGGTTCTCGAATCCCTCGTATCTGTGGGGACGATTCGAGACGCCACCAAAATCTACTGGGACCTGCGGCTCTCCGAGCATGTACCGACGGTGGAGTTCCGGTTTGCCGATGTCTGTATGACGGTGGATGAAGCCATCATGGTGACGGGATTAGTGCGCGCTTTGGCCC
>JBCCAG010000903.1:0-1751 GCA_039814955.1 Cyanobacteria bacterium P01_A01_bin.135 | reverse complement strand
TCAATCGCCCCGTAGGGATCTGCCTGAGGCCGGTCAATCTTATTAACCACCACAATAGGACGTAGCCCCTTCTCCAAGGCCTTCTTGAGCACGAAGCGCGTCTGGGGCATGGGGCCCTCGTTAGCATCCACAATTAGAACGCAGCCGTCCACCATCCCCAACACTCGCTCCACCTCGCCACCAAAGTCGGCGTGGCCAGGGGTATCGACAATGTTGATCAGCTTGTCCTGGTAGCGAACAGCCGTATTTTTTGAGAGAATCGTGATGCCCCGCTCGCGCTCCAGGGTATTGGAGTCCATCACGCAGTCCGGAACCTCTTCCCCTTCACGAAAGATGCCAGACTGCTTCAGCAAGGCATCCACCAAAGTTGTCTTACCGTGGTCAACGTGAGCAATAATCGCAACGTTGCGAATCGAGGAAGTCATAGCCGGGTCTCGGTTGGAGGACAAAAAAATACGCAAATCCAGGATAGAAGCGCACTGACTGCAAGAGGCAACGCAGACAGCTGCGCTCCCCACATCACAACAAGTCGTGACATGATATGAAGAAGCCTTAACAATTCTATCTTAAGGCGCAGCCATCGCCCAGCCTAGAGAGGATTTCCCTACCCAATTCTGCCGGTTGTAGTCTTAAGTTTTGTGTCTAATTCTCGTCCGGTGGCGCTACCAATCAGCTTGGCAGACGCTTAGGATACGCCGGTCATTGTCGCTTAAGGTGGCCATCCGATGAAATCCTGCCAGCCCGGTTTGGGGTCCAACCCCCTCCCCAGAGGCCGCAACGTCTGCGCGAGTGAGAGCGATCGCATAGGGGAAAGTCGTCTGCTCATAGCTATTGCGCACCGTCAGGGCCAGGCGATCGCCGTCAACCCGTCCCCGAAAACAGTCGAATGAGGAGCGAGGCATGTAGAAAGCCCCTGTGACCTGTTCGCCCACTACGCTGAAAACAGCGTAAACCATGCCAAGCTGGTCAGGACGCGGGTCCTCGCCAAATAGGTAATTCCCCGGCAAAAACGCAGAAGGGGCAGTATCGGATGGAGAAGGGGTTGGGGTTAGATCAGCCTGGGCCACTTGCAAAGCCCTATCGCCAGGCATATTGGAAGCAGGGCGGTTGGGCATTTCTTGAGCCGTGAGGCCACCAAACGGCAGGTTGCCAGCCAAGATACTGCCGACTACCGCAGGCAACGATGCAGTTATCAGTCGCCGCCATACAAGAGAATGCTCTACATTGAGGTGGGACAGAGAAGCGGTAAGCCTTGCATAGGGGTAGTATCTTCTCATCCGCATCTCAGGCTCCTTCTATTCCGCCACACCAATCTTAACCACGCTGCCCAAAAGCCTATAGCTTGGTTGGGTGCGTCTCCAACAAACTGTGTTTGTAGCAAAATCGACAGCAGTGACGCTCGTGGCCTACTTCCACTGTAGTCAAGAAGCGCTGCCCCGCTGGGGCAGCGCTCACAACACTTCATAATTCGAAATTTGTAGCTGACGCGTTGATCCTTGCCCATGGGGTTTACCGGTAGTGGGCAAACCCCTGACAGCGAAAGGACCCCATCCCTAAGCCACCTCTAGCTTGCTAGATAGCCCTTGACCGTTGCTTTACGGCGGCGCAAATGCTCTAGCGCCTGGCGCTCTAGCTGACGGACGCGTTCGCGGCTGATGCTCATCCGCTGACCCACCTTGGCTAACGACAGCTCGCAGCCGTCGCTGAGGCCGAAACGCAGGGACAGTACCTCTCGCTGCTGAGGCGTTAGC
>JBCCAG010000845.1:0-2006 GCA_039814955.1 Cyanobacteria bacterium P01_A01_bin.135 | reverse complement strand
GTGGGCTTCTACGCATTTTTGGCCGCCTGCGTCATCTTTACGCCGGGTCAAGAGAGCGAAATCACCATTTACGGCACGCCGATGACGCTGGCTTCGGTAGGGGTCAATACCACGCTAGCCCTAACTGCAGGCATCGTTGGCGCTTACCTGGGCTCTAAAGCTGACCCCTTTTTCACCATCTCTGGTGGGCTAGCAGGCATCATCTCTGTGGGTGCCGGTCTAGACTTGTACAGCCCTCAAATTGTGATCCTGATTGCCTTTATCGGCGCTTACACCATGCCCTTTGTGGGTAACGCCATCGAGCGGGCTGGGATTGACGATGCGGTAGGGGCGTTTGCGGTGCATGGCTACTGCGGCGTCATCGGCGCCATGGCCGTGGGGGTCATGGCTGCTGGCTACCCTCAAGGTGACGGCATCCCCCTGACGGGCTTTTTCGGACAGCTGATTCCGACGCTGGTTTGCACCGTTCTCCTGGGCTTTATCCCCGGCTATGGGGTTAGCTTTGTACTCAAGAAGCTGGGCCTGCTGCGCGTTCCCGAGGAGGAAGAAATCGTCGGTCTCGATATTGCTGACTTCCGCATGCAGGGCTACCCCGAGTATGTCGTCGCGGCGGAAGCTGATGAGGCGATCGCCCCTGGCGCCTCCACCCATGTGGCGGCCAAATAGCGCTGCCGCAGTTCTATAGCTTTGGTCACTTGGCTTCTAAGAAACCTCCGTCTTTCTAGGCTGACCTGTAGGTCAGACGCTCAGGGCAAATTTGGCGCTGAAATGTAGCGATAGGTCGCCAAGTGATGCGCCACTGCACACAAAATATCGTGACGGTGGCTATATCAATTCCTCTCTTCTAAGGAGAATGATTTATGTCTGCTAGTCCTTTCGAGACAATCGAAGAATTCAACGGTGTCGTGGATGGGCCAACGGAAGGGGCCATCTACACCTTCGCCCATACCCCTGCCCTAAATGCGATCGCCCTTGTGGTCTCAGTAGGGTTGTTCATCTGGTTTCTGGTAGGTACCTACTCGACACACCACAACGTGCCGAGCAAGATGGACAAATCCCTCAACAGCTTGGTGATGTTGATTACCGTGGGGCTTTTGTCATTAGTATCAGGAGAGTTTCGCCAGCCCTCTCAAACAACTACCACAGCCGAAGCCCAGTCGCAGGGCCTGTCGTCTTCATCCCGCCAAGTGGCTCCGTTTGCCTTCTTAGGAATGACGGCGATGGGTGCAGCGCGACGCTTTAAGCCGCGGCAACGGCGTCGCAGCGGCCCTCGTCGCCGGTAGATGCCTCAGCGTTGTGAGCGCTCTAGGCCTCGCTCACCGAGCGGGGCCTAGAGTTTTTAATGCCATTACTTGGTACAGCAGCTCTCTCATGACTTGCGCCAGGTGAATATAAAGGCGCTGCCTGTACCAGGGCTTGACTCGATCCGGACAGAGCCCCCTTCTGTTTCGACAATCCGCTTGATAATCGCCAGACCAATGCCTGTTCCCGTACTCTCATTGGGGTTTTGCAGCCGCTCGAAAATGCCGAATATTCTATCGTGGTGGCTAGGCGCAATCCCAGGGCCTTTGTCGGCGACCGTAAACTCGTAGCAGTCCGGTTGCTCCTGGGCCGAGATCGTTATTTTTCCGCGCTGGTCAACGCAGCCGTATTTAATCGCGTTGCTGATGAGATTGATAAACACCTGGGTTAAGGCCAGGCGACTGCCCCAGACGCGGGGTAGCGATGGCGATAGGTGGATCGCAATTTCCTGGGGTGGTGAGAGGATGTCGATGATTTCCCGCAGCAGCGCTTTAGTGTCGAGCCACTCTCGCGACTGATGGCTACGGCCCGCGCGAGCGTAGTTGAGGAGGGCATTCAGTAGGGCGTCCATGCGGTCAATGCGCTCGATGATCAGCGTCAGCTGCTGCTGATTTTCTGGGGGGATGGTGCTGCCGATGTCTTCTTTTAACCATTCGCTGAGGTTACGAATGCTGCGTAGCGGCGCTTTGAGATCGTGGGACGCG
>JBCCAG010000473.1:0-3831 GCA_039814955.1 Cyanobacteria bacterium P01_A01_bin.135 | reverse complement strand
CACACCGTCGTAGGAGGGGGCGGTCAAGGGATAGTCCTGCCGCCAAGCGTCAATGCGCGATCGCCAGTCGCGGGTCTGCGCTGGGTCGATAGCCGGGCTCTGCTCCAAATCTCGCTTCAGCAGATCGCTCAGCACCCGCCGCACATCCCCCACAATCGGTACATCCGGGGCGCGGTTCTTGCCCACCTCTGCTGGGTCAATATCAATGTGGATCACCTTGGCGCGGGCCGCGAACTCATCGAGCTTGCCCGTCACGCGATCGTCAAAGCGAGCGCCCACCGCAATTAGCAGGTCACACTCGCTGACGGCGAAGTTGGCGTAGGCCGTGCCGTGCATCCCTAGCATCCCCACCGAGAGCTCGCTGTGCTCGTCAAACGCCCCTTTCCCCATTAGGGTAGTGGTCACCGGGATTTGGTAGCGCTCGGCAAGCTGCTTGATTTCGCCATGGGCCCCAGAGGTAATCGCCCCACCGCCCACATAGAGCAGCGGCCGCTTGGCGGCGCGAATCAGGTGCAGTGCCTGGGCGAGCTGGCGCGTGTTGCCCTTAAAGGTGGGGCGGTAGCCGGGGAGCTTCACCGTACCCGGCTCTACGGGCAGATAGTCAAACGCTTCTAAGCCGACATCTTTGGGAATATCAATCAGCACAGGGCCGGGGCGACCAGTTTGGGCGATATAAAAAGCCTCCGCCACAACGCGGGCCATATCCCGCGGGTCCCGCACCACGTAGGAATGCTTGACAATGGGGAGGGTGATGCCAAAAATGTCGGTTTCTTGAAACGCATCGCTGCCAATGGCGGGCCTGGGTACCTGCCCTGTCACCACCAGCATGGGGATAGAGTCCATCTGGGCAGTGGCGATGCCGGTGACCAGGTTCGTTGCCCCCGGCCCAGAGGTACCAAAGCAGACCCCTACCTTTCCTGTAGCCCGGGAGTAGCCGTCGGCAGCGTGGGACGCCCCCTGCTCGTGACGTACCAAAATGTGCTGCAGTCGCCCTTCCGCCTCAGCTTCATACAGGGCGTCGTACACCGGCAAAATTGCCCCACCGGGATAGCCAAAAATATGGGTCACCCCGTGGCGGCAGAGGCTATCAATAAGGGCAAAGGCTCCTGTTGCTGTTACCGCTTGAGTCTCGGGGGGACTGAGTACGGTAGATGTCGACGACGCTTGGTTGTTGGGGCGGCTGGAGAGAACGTCACGCATAGCGATTTGAGAAACCCTTAGATAGGCAGCGGTGAAGGGGCAGTGAGCTTACAATTTTTTTGCCTTTTTAATGCTAGCGCGTGTTTGTCAGAACTCACCTTGAGACTACATAAAATAAAGTCAACCCGCGCTTATGTAGCGATCCTAAATCACGTAGGATTGCCGTATCTGGCGAGCCATCGCACTCTAGTGATGCCTTGCTAAAGTGATGCGGCGGAAGCAGCTTTGCCAAAGCCTATCAGATGTGCGCGGTTCAAGCTGCTCTTAACTGGCGATCGCAGGTTCCCCGACTCCAGCGATAGGCCATAAGCCCCGCCAACAGATTCGCTATCGATGCCGCCACGAAAATGCCCGTGGGACCAACCAGTTGTCCACCGAGGTAAGCCAAGGGAATATAGAGCCCAAGCATATGCGTCATCGTCAGCAGAATAGAGGGCTTGGGGCGACCCATGGCGTTAAAGGCTGAATTGGACAGATGCAACAGGCCCACAGCGCCATAGCTAATAGGCACGAGCCACAGATATTGAGCGGCGATCGCAATCACGGCTGGGTCAGGATTGAATAGGGCGGCGATCAGTCTTGCACCCAGCCCTAGAACCACAGCCATCAGCATGCCCCACCCCAAGCAAAACCGATACCCTTGGCTCAACGCCAGCCGGACCCTATCAACTTGGTGCGCTCCCCAGTTTTGCCCCACGAACGGGGCCATGCTCGACGCCAGCGCCATCACCGCAATTAGCGCTAGGGATTCTACCCGAGAGGCCAAGCCAAATCCAGCCACCGCTGCCGCACCATGAGCCGCTAAAAAGCTAGTCACCACCCCAATCGAGATGGGCGTAATCATACTGGCGGCGGCAGCGGGTAACCCCACCACCAAAATGTCACGCCAGCACCAGAGGGTTTCTTGGAGATCGGGAATTTGGGTTGAGAGAAGCTTTTCCTTGAAGCGCAACACTAGCAGCGCTGCGACCAGGGATATCGCCCGCGCAATCACCGTTGCCAGCGCCGCTCCCTGCAACTCCAGTCGAGGAAATCCTAGCGCCCCGTTAATCAGCAGCGGATCGAGGAGAATATTCGCCCCTGCAGCCACCGTCATAATGATGCTGGGGGTCAGGGTGTTGCCTGCAGCTCGAATGGCGCTGTTGCCCACCATGGGCACTACCAGAAATACGATGCCAAAGTACCAAATTTGCATGTACTCCCGAATAAACGGGAGAATATCCGGACCCGCCCCCAGCGCCCTAAACAGGGGATCGATGGTGATCAGGCCGACGCTGGCAAACAGAAACACTGCCGTCAGGGCCAACGTGAGGCTATTCGTGGTGAATCGCTGCACCCGCCGCATGTCCCCCTCGCCAATCGCTCTGGCAATCACTGACGAGGCTCCAATCCCCAGTCCGAAGGCCAAATTTCCCAGGGTCAACACCACAGGAAAGGTGAAGCTCATTGCCGCCAGCTGCGCTGTGCCCAGCTGGCCCACAAAGTAGGTATCTACCAGGTTAAAGGCGATCAGAGCAAAGAGGCCCCACACCATGGGCAGGGTGAGCTTTACCAGCTGCGGACCCACGGGGCCTTCGGTCAAGTTGCGTTTCATGGCTATATGATATCTGCCAGAGAGTAGAGCACAGTGCGATATCCCAGAACCTAGGAGCCGTCATGGAGAAAGTCGTCATTGTCACAGGTGGGAGTCGCGGCATTGGTGCGGCTACAGCCCGCCTTGCCGCCGAGCGTGGATATGCGGTTTGCATCAACTATCGTCACAGTCAAGAAGCCGCATCTAAACTCGTCAGTTCTATTACGGAAAATGGCGGGAAGGCGATCGCAGTCGCCGCCGATGTCGCTTCTGAGCGGGACGTGGTTCGGCTGTTTCAGACAGTGGATGAGCAATTGGGGGGAGTGAGTGCCCTGGTTAACAATGCTGGAATTTTGGAGCAGCAAATGCGAGTAGAGCGCATGGATGCGGCTCGCCTGAACCGGGTGCTCACGATCAATGTGGTTGGGAGTTTCTTGTGTGCACGGGAAGCAATTAAACGAATGTCAACCCAGTACGGAGGAGTCGGAGGTGCTATTGTCAATGTCTCATCCGTGGCGTCTCGTTTAGGCTCTCCTGGTGAATATGTCGACTACGCGGCGTCCAAGGGGGCTATCGATACAATGACCCTCGGCCTTGCAAAGGAGGTTGCCGATGAGGGGATTCGCGTGAATGCAGTGCGACCAGGGTTTATTGACACGGATATTCATGCCAGCGGCGGTGAACCAGACCGCATTGAGCGGGTGAAGGGGTTTATCCCGATGAAGCGAGGCGGACAGGCCATGGAAGTGGCAAACGCGGTTTTGTGGCTGTTGTCGTCGGAAGCTTCGTATACAACGGGTTCGTTTATTGAAGTGACAGGAGGCCGGTAAGCGGGAAACGGTATGACGAGGCAGCGCGGACGTGCAGCTTCTGGCTAGGATAGAAGATGATGCCCTAGACTCCCTGCTCTGCCCAGAGTCTGGGATATTTTGCCGGATTTTATCGCCTTTTAGGCGCTACTTTTGCTGAACGACCCCAATGAACGAGACTCAACTTATTTTGTACAGTAAGCCCGGCTGCCACCTCTGCGAGGGACTAGCTGAAAAGCTGGCCCAAAT
>JBCCAG010000855.1:0-1957 GCA_039814955.1 Cyanobacteria bacterium P01_A01_bin.135 | reverse complement strand
GTGGACAGGGTGCTGATATAGCTGAGCACGGGACTTTTAAGCAGGGCAGTCAGTCCTTGAGCGGTTGCCATGCGATCGCAGTAGCGCTGAATTACCTGGGCGGCGGCAGTGGCTTTGGTGGCTTGGCTCTGCAAGGCCCGGGCCAGGCGCAGTCGTTTTGCGGGGTCCACCACCTGTAGCAGACCCTCAGACAGAGCCTGCAGGTTCCAGGTTTGCCGATCATCCCCCCGGGTAACGAGGGGGATCACCTGCTGGCAGGGCAAATGCTCCGCCCGGTACTCGGCGGCGGCGCGTATGGAGACTTCTTTGGGGCGATCGCCTGTCTGCCAGTCGTAAGGGGGGGACCATTCTCGCACTGGGCGCAGCCGGTCCACTTGGGTAACCACGGCGATCGCGGGGGGAGGATTTGATGCGTGGTAGCCCAATAGTTCTGCCAACCGGTCGGCGTCCATCTGCAAGGCAGGGTCCGTGGCGGGGGTAACCAGCAGCACTACGTCTAATGCGGTGGTGGTGAAAATAGCGTCGCTGTCTAGCTGATTGGCCTGCTCGTAGCCCGGCGTATCCCACAGCTGCACCTCTTCTTTCAAGGGGGTCTGCCAGCGATAGCTGCGGGCCTCAGCGGTACTGGGCAGCAGATCCACCTCCGCCCGGTCGGTGGCAAACAGACTGTTAATCAGACTGCTCTTTCCGGCCCCAGTACGGCCCATCACCCAGATGTTCAAGGGCGATCGCGCGATGGACTCAACTGGCTCGGCCTGCTCCAAAATCGTTTTTAGGGTAGCGGACTGCTGCGGTACGGGGCCGGGGCGCTCGGCCTCTAGGGCAACTGGGCGATCGCCGTAAAGGGCGGCGGTTTGTTGGGCCAGGTTACGCAGCGCTACCTCTCGCAGCATCTGGCCAAGGTTGCCCAGCAGCTCTTGGTTGGCCCGCTGACTGTAGGGCTGGCTGGCCTGCCGCGCCACCGCTACCGCCGGGTTTGTGACCCACTGCAGCCAGCCCCAGGCCTGGCGCAGCTTTCGCGCCCTGGGCTCCAGCTTTTGGTACCAGCGGAAACCCTGGTAAGCTTGCCCCACGGTCACCTGCCCCAGCATGGGAGAGAGCTGCTGCATCCAGCGGTCTACATCGTCCACTGTGCCCCGAATCAAGCCGTAGGCCTCGGGGACGTAGATGTTGAGTAGGGGATATTCGGTATCTGGGTAATAGAGTTGGGCGATCGCAGTCACTAAGGATTGGCAGCGCCGCCAAAACAGCTCCCAATCCTCCCACAGGGGCGGGTCGCCCTGGGCTTCTATCAGCAGCTCGTCTAGGATGGTGAGCACCGCGTCAGACTCGCCCGCCACCTCGGCTGCCGCCTCATCAAGCAAGGAGGTGGTGATTGTCGCAGGTTTGGTCCACCTCGCCAGCAGCCAGCGCCAGCCCACTAGCCCCAGCACAATCAGGGCCCAGACCCAGCTAATGCCCCACCGCTGAATCTGCCAGCCCGCCGCAAACAGCACAAACCCAACCAGCAGAGCGATGGGCGCAACCAACGCCACCCACTGCCAGCGACTCAGCTTTACCATAGGGCCACCACGCTTGAAGGGCGATCGCCCCCAGTGTAGCGCTACTGGGAGCCTCAGCTGCTCTGGCTGAAGAGCGAGTTATGCTCGGTTCGGCGGAGTTACGGAGCGCAAAGCTGTGATAGCCGCTGACTATGGTGGGAGCAAGCCTCCGCTTATCTCAGCTAGCCGTCCGACAGGGATATTAATCACAGCAGCAACCCCCCAAGACCCAAACTGACCGCCGTCAACGTCAAATTATCGATGTCCTTAAAGGGCAGCGCCTCCACCACGGTGGCCACTAGGGCGATCGCCCCCACACGTCCCATTGTCCCCCAGCTCACGGGCACCGCCACATAGCCCAGGGCGCTAAACCACCAGAGCATCCCCAAGCCGAAGATCAAACTTCCTAAAAACAT
>JBCCAG010000313.1:0-4997 GCA_039814955.1 Cyanobacteria bacterium P01_A01_bin.135 | reverse complement strand
GTCAAACAGGTAGCGGCACATATCCACCGCCTCGTCTAATCGGGCTAGGCTTTGGCTCACCAATGCCGTCGCCCCTTCCAGCCATGGCCGCTCTATGCCGGTATTAAAGCCCGCCTCTTGCCAGTAGGGCACCAGCAAATCCGTCAGCCGCGCCACGGAGGTATCATGAATCACCTGGGAGTTGAGCCAGTTGAGCTTATCCCAGTCGAACTTGGCCCCGGCCTTATTCACCCGCTCGAAGCTAAACTGCTGCGCAGCTTCTTCCAGAGTGAAGCGCTCTTGGGTGGCATCCGGCGGCGACCAGCCCAGCAGGCTCATGTAGTTGACCAGGGCCTCGGGCAGGTAGCCCATGGCCTGGAAATCAGAGATGGAAGTGACGCCGTCTCGCTTGGAAAGCTTTTTGCCGGTGGGGCTAAGGATGAGGGGCGTGTGGGCGAATAGGGGCACTTGGGTCTGTAGCGCTTCATACAGCAGAATTTGCTTGGCGGTGTTGGCCACATGGTCCTCACCGCGGATGACGTGAGTGATACCCATGTCGGCGTCGTCTACGACGACAACGAAGTTATAGAGCGGCTGGCCAATTTCATCGGCAGGGGCACGGCGGGCAATCACCATGTCGCCCCCCAGGTCGCTGCCCTTCCAGGTGACGGTGCCCCGCACCACGTCGGACCAGGCGATGTCGCGGCTGTCGTCGATTTTGAAGCGCACCACGGGCTGGCGGTCTTCTGCCTGGAATTCGGCTTCTTGCTCAGGAGTAAGATTGCGGTGGCGGTTGTCGTAGCGGGGGGCTTGGCCTTTGGCCTCTTGGCTGGCCCGCAGGTCGTTCAATTCCTCTTCGCTGGTGTAGCAGCGGTAGGCTAGGCCCCGGTCCAGCAGCTTCTGCACCATCTGCTTGTACAGCTCCATGCGTTGGCTTTGGTAGAACGGTCCCTCATCCCAATGCAGCCCCAGCCAGCTCAGCCCTTCCAGAATGTTCTGGGTGTATTCCGGGCGCGATCGCTCCAAATCAGTGTCTTCAATGCGAATCACGAAGCTGCCGCCGTGGTGGCGGGCAAATAGCCAGTTGAACACTGCCGTGCGGGCGGTGCCGATGTGGAGGTTGCCGGTGGGGCTAGGAGCGATGCGGACGCGGACGGTCATAGGTGGTGAGGATAGGGAAGCCGCACCCATTCTAGCGGTTTAAGCCGTCGAGTTTGATCTATCAACATAATGGGGCCAGTGACTAAGATTGAGGGGTAGCTGCCTTGTGGAGATAGCGCGATGCCTTCGCCGCTGCCTGGAATGGACCCCAAATATAAAAGAAATGCTTACGGCGATCGCTGAATTCTGACGGTCAGATTAAGGTATAGAAATGTCTCCTTGGCTCCGCGCTGCCCCCGCCGAACCTGATGCCCGATGGTTGATTTTGATAACGACGTTTTCATCAGCTACGCCCATATCGATAACCAACCCCTGGTCGAAGATCAAGACGGCTGGATTTCGCTGCTGCACCAAGGGCTAGAGATTCGGCTAGCGCAGCTGCTGGGCGAGAAACCGCGCATCTGGCGGGACCCGAAGCTACAGGGCAACGACTACTTCAGCGACACGATTCTAGAGCAGGTCCCCAAAGTAGCGCTGCTGGTGTCGATTTTGTCGCCGCGCTACCTGAAGTCAGAGTGGTGCATGCGGGAGCTGCGGCATTTTTTTGATGCAGCAGAGGCCAACGGCGGCGTACGGCTGAGTGACAACAAAGCTCGCGTGTTCAAGCTAGTCAAGACCTTTGTACCCTACGACCAGCACCCGCCGGAGCTGGGGCCACTGCTGGGCTATGAATTCTACGAGTTTGACGAGTCGAAGCGACCGCGGGAGTTTGGCAAGATTTTTGGGTCGGAGTCGGAGCGTAAGTTTTGGGCCAAGCTAGAGGACGTGGCTTACGACATTCAGCAGGCGCTGGATAGCCTGTCGCTAGAAGCAGCGAGCGAGGTGACAAATGATGAGGCAGCGCCGCCTACCCCAGAGAAGACGGTGTACCTGGCGGAGGTGACCGCTGACCTAGAGGACGAGCGGGACAAGATTCGCCGGGAGCTGCTGCAGCGCTACCGGGTGGTGCCAGAGCGATCGCTGCCAACCGACATTAACGATACGGCGGCGTTTGAGGCTCAGGTGCGGGAGTATTTGGAGCAGAGCGATTTGTCGGTGCATTTGCTCAGCGCCAAGGGCAATCCGGCTTCCAGCGGGCCACCGGGGCTAGCGGAACTGCAGCAGCAAATGCGGGCGGCGCGCAGCCGGGAGCAGGTGACCCTGGCGGGAGAGATCAGCCGCGATCGCAGCCAAAACCGACCTGAGTTCTCCCGGATTCTTTGGATGCCGCCCAATGCTTCGCTTGATGAGGCGGACAGCTTCATTCAAAGGCTGCAGAGCGAGCCAGATTTTTTGCGAACTAACCTAGAGAGCTTGAAGACGCTAATTGGCGATCGCCTCACCCAATCAGCTAGCCCAGCCACGTTTGATATTCCCACCGGCGACAGCGCCAGTATTTACCTGGACTGCGACGAGCGGGACCTAGAGAATCCCGAGATTGAGCCGCTGTACGAGTGGCTAGACGAGCGCTTTAGCGTGGTGCTGCCGGACTTTGAAGGCAGCAGCGTCACCAACTCGGAGGCGCTATTGAAGCAGTGCGAGGCAGTGCTAATTTACTACGGGCAAGCCAGCGGTTTGTGGCTGAAGCGGCGACTGCTGGCGATGAAGAAGACGCTGTACGGGCGGCAGACGCCCCTGCGGGTAAAGGCGGTGTATGTGGCGGCTCCAACGAAGCAGCAATTTTCGGATGGAGAGGTGCAGGTGATTGAAGGATTCGGTGGCTTCCAGCCGACTCTGCTGGAGGAGTTTGTGGCGGCGTTGACGAGCGGGAGGGTATAGGGATGGTAGCGACCAACAGATTCAACCCATTCCCCGGCATCCGACCCTTTGAACTAGACGAAGAGCACCTGTTCTTTGGCCGGGAGGGGCAGGCGGACGAGCTGCTGGACCGGCTGGGGCGCACGCGCTTTTTGGCGGTGGTGGGCACCTCCGGCAGCGGTAAGTCTTCCCTGGTGCGGGCGGGGCTGCTGCCGTCGCTGTACAGCGGCTTTTTGCCGGAGGCTAGCTCGGGCTGGCGGGTAGCGGTGCTGCGGCCTGGGGGAGCGCCCATGGGTAATTTGGCGGCGGCGCTCAACCACCCGGAGGTGTTTGGCGTGGAGTCTGGCGATGACGCCATTATTCGCGCCGCGCTGACGGAGAGCACCCTGCGGCGGGGCAGCTTGGGCCTGGTAGAGGTGACCCGGCAGGCGCGGATGGAGCCCCACGAGAATTTGCTGGTAGTGGTGGACCAGTTTGAGGAGCTGTTTCGTTTTAAGGACCAGGCTAAGGCCACGGGTAAAGGTCTGCAGGCGGAGGACGAGGCGGCGGCGTTTGTGAAGCTGCTGCTGGCGGCGATCGCCCAGCGGGAGGTACCCGTATACGTGGTGCTGACCATGCGGTCGGACTTTTTGGGAGACTGTGCCCAGTTCCGCGACCTGCCGGAGACCCTGAATGACAGCCAGTACCTGATTCCCCGGCTGACGCGGGAGCAACTGCAGCGGGCGATCGCGGGGCCGGTGGCGGTGGGCGGGGCGGAGATTACGCCACGGCTGGTGAACCGGATTTTAAACGATACGGGGGACAACCCGGACCAGCTGCCGGTGATGCAGCACGCGCTGATGCGCACCTGGCACTACTGGGCAAAGCAGAACCCCCCCGACGCGCCGCTGGACCTAGCGTATTACGAGCATGTGGGGGGCATCGCCGAAGCCCTGTCGCGCCATGCGGACCAGGTGTATGACGAGCTGCCGGATGACCACTGCCGCCAGATTGCGGAGACGCTGTTTCGCTGCCTGACGGACCGAGGGGCGGACAACCGGGATATTCGTCGGCCTACAGTGCTGGGGGAGATTTGCGCGGTGGCGGGTGCGGAACTGGAGGACGTGGTGCCAATTGTGGAGGCGTTTCGGGCACCGGGGCGATCGTTTTTGATGCCGCCGAGTCCGGTGCCGCTGGAAGAGAATACGGTGATCGATATTTCCCATGAGAGCCTGATGCGCAACTGGGTGCGGCTGCGGCAGTGGGTGGGGGCAGAGGCGCAGTCGGCGCAGATTTACCGGCGGCTGGCGGAGACGGCGGCGCTGCATAAGGCGGGGAAGGCGGATTACTTACGGGACCCGGAGCTGACGGTGGGGCTCACTTGGCAGAAGGAGCAAGATCCCAACGAGGCTTGGGCGGAGCGGTATGCGCCGGAGTTTGAGGAGGCGATCGCGTTTTTGGTGGCGAGTGCTGAGGCGCGGGAGAAGGAGGCGGAGGAGAAGGAGAGAGCCCGGAGGCGGGAGGTGAACCGGCTGCGGGGGTTTTTGGCGGTGTTTTTTGGGTTAGCGTTGGTGTCTGGTGGGGCAGCAGTGTATGCGCTGCAGCAGCGAGAAGACGCGGTAGAGCAGGCGCAGATTGCCCAGGAGCAAACAGAAGAGGCGGAACGGCAGGCTGTCCTGGCGGAGCAGCAAACTGAGCTTGCCACAGCACGGGAAGCAGAAGCCGAGGGACAACGTCAAATTGCCGAGGCGCAAACTGCTGCTGCAGAAGAAGAAAGGAATAATGCACTTGAGCAAGAGCAGCTTGCGGTAGCGGCACAAGAAGCGGAGGTGGAACAGCGGCAGCGGGCAGAAGATGCGCTGAGCCGAGCGGAGGAAGGAGAAGCTGAAGCGAGGCGCAATGCTGATCTTGCGGAGAAGCAGACCGAAATTGCGCGGAGGAACGAGGCAACGGCCCAAGCGGCGACGACAAGGGCTGAGCAAGAGGCACAGCGAGCTGAACGACCAGGGCTATTTCATTCTCATGAAGACCTGAATGTGCTAGAGTTCCAGGCTATAGCTCCTCCCCTTAGACACGCCGTGAGCCTCTCCTCTCAGCCTTCATCAAAACGAATCGAAATTCTAGAAGCGTTTGCCGACATC
>JBCCAG010000703.1:0-2582 GCA_039814955.1 Cyanobacteria bacterium P01_A01_bin.135 | reverse complement strand
GGAGGAGCTACTGCGGTAGTAGTCCCAGGGGTTATAGCCTTGGGCTTTGAGCGCCGCCACTTCCTCGGTGCGCAGGCCAAATAGAAAGAAGTTGTCTGCCCCCACGGCTTCCCGGATTTCCACATTGGCCCCGTCCAGGGTTCCGATGGTCAGAGCCCCGTTCATGGCG
The DNA here is from genome assembly GCA_039814955.1 of Cyanobacteria bacterium P01_A01_bin.135. GTDB lineage: Bacteria > Cyanobacteriota > Cyanobacteriia > CAKZMO01 > CAKZMO01 > JBCCAG01. Next base: position 2,413 of record JBCCAG010000703.1, on the reverse strand, counting down.
AACTTCATGTTGCCGGTGCCGGAGGCTTCCTTGCCCGCCGTCGAAATTTGCTCCGACAGGTCGGCAGCCGGGTACACCCGCTGCCCCAGGCTGACGTTGAAGTCCGGCAAAAATACCACCTTGAGGCGATCACCCACGTCCGGGTCGTGGTTCACTACGTCCCCCACCGCTGTGATGAACTTAATCATCAGCTTGGCCATAAAATAGCCGGGGGCCGCTTTGCCGCCAAAGATAAAGGTGCGGGGCTGAATATCGGCGCTGGGATTGGCCTTGATGCGGTTGTACAGCGAAATAATATGGAGCACGTTGAGGTGCTGCCGCTTATACTCGTGGATGCGCTTCACCTGCACATCGAACAGGGAGTGGGGATCAACCACGACGCCCGTTCGTTGGCGAATGTAGCCCGCCAAATCCTGCTTCGCCGCCAGCTTCACCTGTTGCCACTGCTGCCGAAACTCGCCGTCTTTGGCAAAGTCCGCCAGGTGCTGCAGCTGGTCGAGGTCGCGAATCCAGCCGTCGCCGATGCGGCCAGAAATCAGCTCGCTCAATCTGGGGTTGCTCTGCACCATCCAGCGGCGGGGGGTGACGCCGTTGGTCTTGTTGTTAAACTTTTCGGGGGATAGGGCGTAGAAGTCTTTGAGAATGGTGGACTTGACGAGATCCGTGTGCAGGGCGGCTACCCCGTTGATGGAGTGGCTGCCCACACAGGCCAGGTTGGCCATGCGGATGTAGCGATCGCTGCCCTCTTCAATTAGCGACAGCGCCTTGATGTTGGCCCCTTTGTCCTGCAACCGCACCTGGTCTAAGAAGCGGTAGTTGATTTCAAAAATAATTTCTAGGTGGCGGGGCAGCAGCCGGCCAAACAAGTCAACGGGCCACTTCTCCAGCGCTTCCGGCAGCAGGGTGTGGTTGGTGAAAGCAAAGGTATTCTGAGTGATGGACCAGGCGCTGTCCCAGTTCAATTGGTGCACGTCCACCAGCAGGCGCATTAGCTCCGCCACACCGATAGCAGGGTGGGTGTCGTTGAGCTGGGCGGCAAATTTCTCGTGAAAGGTCTCTAGCTGGTTGCCGCTGCGCAGGTGGATGCGAATCATATCCTGCAGGGAGCAGGAGACAAAGAAAAACTGCTGCTCTAGCCGCAGCTCTTTCCCCTGAATCAGCTCATCGTTGGGGTAGAGCACCTTGGTCAGGTTCTCAGAGGTCACCTTGCGGTCCACGGCCCCGTAGTAGTCTCCCTGGTTAAAGGCTTGGAAGTCAAAGGACTCAGGCGCTTCCGCCTTCCACAGGCGTAGGGTGTTGGTGGTGTTGCCCCGGTAACCCGCAATCGGGGTGTCGTAGGGGATGCCTTTGACCACCTGCGCCGGAGACCACCGCACCCGGTATTGGCCATTCTGGTCTATGCTGCCCTCGGTGTGGCCGCCGAAGCCGATGTTGACGGCAAAGTCAGGCCGGGCAATTTCCCAGGGGTTGCCGGACTGCAGCCACTTATCGGTGACTTCCACCTGCCAGCCGTCCCGGATCTCCTGGTCAAAAATGCCAAACTCATAGCGGATGCCGTAGCCGATGGCGGGAATTTCCAGGGTGGCCAGGGAATCCATGTAACAGGCCGCTAATCGGCCCAGGCCGCCGTTGCCCAGCCCCGGCTCTTCCTCCTGTCCAATCAGCTCCCGCAAATCTAAGTTGGAGTCTTCCAGGGCCTGATTCACGGCGTCGTAAATGTCCAGGTTAATCAGGTTGTTCTCTAGGTGGGGGCCGAGGAGAAACTCCGCCGACAGGTAGCACACCACCCGGGAGCCGGGATCGTAGTAGGTGCGGGTGGAGTGTAGCCACTTGGGCATCAGGCGATCGCGTACCGTATAGGCGAGGGCCAGGTAAAAGTCGTTCTTGGAGGCGGTTTGGGGCAGTCGCCCTTGCAAATAGTAGAGGTGGTCGGTGAACGCCCGCCGTAGGGTCTCGATATCGAGACCGGTGCGATCGTCTTCGATTTTGATGTTGAGGGGTGTGGTCACCATAGTGCTGGGTTAGGAATTGCTTTGTGCAAGTGCTAATGAGCGCGACCAGGGTTCACCTTAAGGCATGCCAGCCTGCATCGCGCCATTCTTTAACGATTACTGAAGAGTTGTGGCTAGTAGGGCCACTTCCACTGCGTCACCTCATCCGGGTCCATCCCTTCGCTGTGGGCATGGGCCAGGCAGTCGATGATCTTGTGCTTCATCCGCTCTTTGACGTAGGCCGCTGCCGAGCCCAGCTTGGGCACCCGGTCAATCACATCAATCACCAGGTTGAAGCGGTCGATCTGGTTGTTGATCGCCAGCTCCAGCGGCGTGTTGATGTTGCCCTGCTCCTTGTAGCCCCGCACGTGGATGCGCTCTTGGTTGGCGCGGCGGTACACCAGCTTGTGGATTAGCCAAGG
>JBCCAG010000606.1:0-3109 GCA_039814955.1 Cyanobacteria bacterium P01_A01_bin.135 | reverse complement strand
GGTTCAACTGGCGATGATCAAGCTGGTGACGGTCAAGGCGATGGTTCAACTGGCGATGGCCAGAGTGACGGTTCAATGGGTGATGACCAGGGTGATGGGGGCACCGTGGGAGACGGTTCCCCCAGCCCAGACGATCCTACCCCCGACCCATCCCCAACCCCAACCCCAGGTGACGATACCGACGGCAGCTCAGGCAGTCCTAGTACTACCGACATCAACTACGGCGAAGCGCTGCAAAAGTCGCTGCTGTTCTACGAAGCCCAGCGCTCTGGGCCTCTGCCAGAGGGTAACCGCATCGAATGGCGCGGCGACTCGGCCCTCCAGGATGGGGCCGATGTCGGCATTGACCTGACGGGGGGCTACTACGATGCCGGAGACCACGTGAAGTTCGGCTTCCCCATGGCTGCTTCCATGACCATGCTCAGCTGGGGAGCCCTGGAATATCAGGACGCCTATGCCGCCAGCGGTCAGCTAGACGAAGTAAAAGAAGCTGTGCGCTGGGGCACCGACTACCTGCTCAAGGCCCATGTCACCGAGAACGGGGAGACCAAAGCCTTCTATGGCCAGGTGGGCGACGGCAATGTCGACCACGCCTACTGGGGGGCAGCGGAAGACATGACCATGGATCGACCCGCCTTTAAGATTGACGCAGCCAACCCTGGCTCAGATTTAGCGGGGGAATCGGCAGCGGCCCTGGCGGCGGCTTCCATGCTATTTCGCGGCAGCGACCCGGCCTATGCCGACAAGCTGCTAGAGAACGCCAAACAGCTCTATGCCTTTGCGGATGAGCATCGCGGCAGGTATTCTGATGCCATTCCTAACGCCAGCAGCTTTTATAACTCCTGGAGCGGCTATCAGGATGAGCTCGCCTGGGGGGCAACCTGGCTCTATAAGGCGACCGGAGACCAGGCCTACCTAGACAAGGCAGAAGCGGCCTACCAAGGGCCGGCCCGCTATACCCACACCTGGGACGACAAGTCCTACGGCACGGCGGTGATGCTGGCCCAAGAAACGGACAACCCCCGTTACCAGCAGGACGCCGAAGCCTGGCTCAATTGGTGGAGCGATGACAGCGGAGCCGGCGTCTCCTACACCGATGGCGGCTTGGCCTGGGTGGACCAATGGGGATCCCTGCGCCTCAGCGCTAACACCGCTTTCTTAGCCGGGGTGTATGGCGACACGGTCAACGACCCCAACGGCCGCTACACCGACTTCAGCGAGCAGCAGATCGACTACATCCTAGGGGAGAACCCCAGCGGCTTTAGCTACATGGTGGGCTTTGGCGACAGCTCCCCGCAGCAGCCCCACCACCGGGGAAGCCACGGCGGCGGCTGGGATAGCTTCAATAGCAGTGCGCCCAACGCCAATGTGCTTTACGGAGCGCTGGTGGGGGGACCGGCCTCTCCCAATGATGGGGACTACCAAGACAAGCGCGATGACTACATCCGTAACGAGGTGGCGCTGGACTACAACGCCGCATTTACGGGGGCGCTGGCGCGGCAGTACGACCAGTTTGGCGGTGACCCACTCAGTGATGCTGAACTGAATGCCCTACCCGGCATTACGACGGAGAACGTAGGCTAGTCCTCGTCCTCCGCTTCAATTTCATCCTCATCGCCTTCCACGCGATCGCGGTACTCCTCGGCAGTTAGACCATCGTCTAGCTCCGAGGAGTCCTTGATTTTCACCTTCACCATCCATCCCGCTTCGTAGGTGTCTTCTGACAGATTCTCCGGCGATTCCAGCAGGTCGTCGTTGCGCTCCACCACGGCTCCCGTCACCGGCGACACCAGGTCTTCTACCGCCTTCACCGATTCCACCGTGCCAAAGGTCTCCCCTTTACTGACGCTGTCTCCCACCTCTGGCAGTTCTAGAAAGACAATATCTCCCAGCTCATCCACCGCAAACGCGGAGATGCCGAGGGTGACAACATCCCCCACCAGCTCGGCGTACTCATGGGAGTCGAAATAGGTCAAGTGGTCAGGATAGTCTAAGGCCATGAATTACCTCAAATTGCCATATGCTGGGCAGGCTGTACGCGTCCCTGTTCCCCTCTACTCATAGCCGCAAATCTGCCAGGACACAAGCCCAATTTGCCGCTTTTCAGCGTCGCCGGTAGAAAGGCCGCTTAACGACCTGGGCCGGGTGCGCCTTGCCGCGGATGATCACCTCTAAAGGTTGTCCCACCTTGGCAAACGCAGGCTCAACGTAAGCCAGGGAAATCGGGTAGCCCAACGTGGGAGACAGGGTGCCGCTGGTCACCTCACCCACCGGGTCTCCGCTGCTATGGATTGGATAGCCATGGCGAGCGATCGCCCGCCCCTGCATCTGCAGCCCCACTAGCTTGCGCCTTGCTTCAGTCTGCTCTAGGGCCGAGCGCCCAACAAACTCCCCTTTACGGTCGAGGTGCACCAGCCAGCCCATGCCTGCTTCTAAGGGGGTGGTGTTGTCATCGATGTCCTGGCCGTATAGGGCCATCGCCGCCTCTAGCCGCAGGGTATCCCGTGCCCCCAGGCCGCAAGGCAAGGCCCCCGCCTCCAGCAGCGATCGCCATAGATCCGCGGCTGCTGCGGCTGGCACCATTATCTCAAAGCCGTCTTCCCCGGTGTAGCCGGTGCGGGCCACCAGGGCTGGGTGCCCCTGCAGCGTTAGCTCCCCATGCTGAAACCGGCCTAGCTGGCTCAAGGGAGAGCTGGTTAACGTCTGCAGGAGCGCTTCCGCCTCCGGTCCTTGCAGGGCCAGCAGCGCCCGATCCGTTAAGTGGGTGAGCTGCCCCTCGCTGAGGTGATGCTGCAGCCAGGCGATGTCTTTGTCGGTGGTGGCGGCGTTGGCGATGATCAGCGATCGCTGATCTCTTTGGTCGGCCTGGCGGTAGATAATCAGGTCGTCGATGATGCCTGCCTGCTCGTTGAGTAGCACTGTGTATTGGGCATTGCCCGGTTCGAGGGCGCTGAGGTCCGTGGGCACTAGGCCCTGGAGCTGATCCATCAGCGCCGGGCCTTGGAGCTGCAGCATCGCCATGTGGGAGATGTCGAACAGGCCAGCGCCATTGCGCACCGCCTCATGTTCCGCCCGGATTCCTTCAAACTGCACCGGCATTTCCCAGCCG
>JBCCAG010000276.1:0-5262 GCA_039814955.1 Cyanobacteria bacterium P01_A01_bin.135 | reverse complement strand
TAATCTTTGGCGTGGTGATGGCAGAGCACTGGCCCCAGGTGCTGCTGGCCACCAGCCCTACCGCTTTTGGTCAGGTCGACCCTATTTTCAATCGCGACATCAGCTTTTACGTGATGCTGCTGCCCCTAGCGGAGCTGCTAATTTTCTGGCTAGTGGGACTGTGCCTGCTGGTATGGGTAGCGGTCGCGTTGGTATACCTGCTGTCGGGCAGCAGCCTCAGCCAGGGCCAGTTCCCCGGCTTTGCCAGACCGCAAATTCGCCACATCTACCGGCTGGGCAGCGCCACCATGGGGGCGATCGCCCTCAGCTACTGGGTAGACCGCTACGAGCTGCTGTATTCTCCCACCGGCGTCATCTACGGGGCCAGCTACACCAACGTTGCCGTGGAGCTGCCCCTCTACACGGGCCTCAGTTTGGGAGCCTTGGCGATCGCCGTTCTCCTGTGGCTGCGCTCTTCATCTTTGCCCCGGCTTCCCTTCCGCCTTCCGGCCCAAACGGCATCAGCCAAGCGTCCCGCCTGGCCCATGGTGACGGTGGTGCTGATTTACCTGGCGGTGGTGGGGCTAGGGGGCGTGGCGCTGCCCGCCGTGGTGCAGCGGCTGGTGGTGCAGCCCAACGAGCTAGACCGGGAACTGCCCTTTATCGAAAATGCGATCGCCCTAACCCGCCGGGCTTTCGCCTTGGATGACATCGACGTAGAACTGTTTAACCCGGAAAATAGCCTGACCTACGAGGAGCTGCTGGACAACCAGCTGACGGTGAACAATATTCGCCTGTGGGACACCCGCCCCCTGCTAGAAACCAATCGGCAGCTGCAGCGCATCCGGCTCTACTACGAATTTGCCGATGCCGATGTGGACCGCTACACCCTCACCGGCCCCAACGGCAGCGAGCTGCGGCAGGTGCTGATTGCGGCCCGTGAACTGGACTACAACGCCGTACCGGATGAGGCGAAAACCTGGGTCAACCAGCACCTGATCTACACCCACGGCTACGGCTTTACCCTAAGCCCGGTGAACGTCGCCGGGGACAGCGGCCTGCCACAGTATTTTATTCGCGGCATTGAACATATCCCCAGCAGCGAGACGGTGCGCCAGAGCATTCCCGTGGAGCAGCCCAGAATCTACTACGGCGAACTGACCAATAACTACGCACTGACCCAAACCCAAGTGCAGGAGCTGGATTTTCCCAGCGGCAGCGAGAACGTCTACAACGTCTACGACGGCAGCGGCGGCATTGGCATCGGGGCTTACTGGCGGCGACTCTTGTATGCCCTGCGGCTGGGGGACTGGCGGCTGCTGCTCACCGAGAACGTCACCCCCGACACCCAACTGCTGTTTCGCCGCAACATCCGCGATCGCGTCCAGACCCTGGCCCCCTTCCTGCGCTACGACAGCGACCCCTATCTGGTGGTGGCGGATGCCGGGCCGCTCCAAGATGACGGTGGGGCAGCCGTCAATTACCTGTATTGGATGATCGACGCCTACACCGTCAGCGATCGCTTCCCCTACGCCGACCCGCTGAACGACTTCAACTATATTCGTAACTCCGTCAAGGTAGTGGTCGATGCCTACCACGGCACCGTCGCCTTCTTTGTCGCCGACCCCGATGACCCCCTGATTCGCTCTTGGGTACGCCTGTTCCCCGGCATGTTTCGCCCCCTGGACGCCATGCCCGAGGCCCTGCGCCGCCACATCCGCTACCCCCAAGACTACTACCGGGTGCAGGCCCAGCAGCTGATGACTTACCACATGACGGACCCCCGGGTGTTCTACAACCGGGAGGACGAGTGGCGGGCCCCGACGGAGATCTACGCCAATGAGCAGCAGCGGGTGGAGCCCTACTACCTGTTGATGGAGCTGCCCAACATCGACCAGGGTGAGTTTCTGCTGTTTCGGCCCTATACACCGGCTCAGCGGCGCAACCTGATTGCCTGGCTCGCGGCCCGCTCCGACGGCGATCGCTACGGTCGACAGGTGCTCTACACCTTTCCTAAGCAAGAGCTGGTGTTTGGCCCCGAGCAAATCGAGGCCCGCATTAACCAGGACCCGCTGATTTCTCAGCAGATCTCCCTCTGGGACCGTCAGGGTTCCCGGGCCATCCAGGGCAACCTGCTGGTGATTCCGGTAGAGGAATCGCTGCTGTATATTGAGCCCCTTTACCTAGAGGCGGAGCAAAACCGCTTGCCCACCCTAGTGCGGGTGATTGCCGCCTACCAGAACCGTATCGCCATGGCCCCCACCTTGGATGCAGCTCTAAGGGGGGTATTTGAAGCGCCAGCGGCGGATGATGAAACTATCGTGCGTTCGGTGGAGGATGCCCCGCCGGAGCTGGATGAGGCAGCGCCAATCTCGCCGGATGATTTAACTGAGGAAGCGGGCAGCACCCCCACGGCAGAGCCGAATCGCTTCAGCGGGGAAACGGGGAGCGATCCGCTGGCCCCAGAAGGAGCGGCTACCGCTGAATAGCCCTCTTCATACCACTTTGCTGGCCCTGCTGCCGCCGTGAATAGTAGCCCTTTTGAAGATATCCGGGTGCTCGAAGAGAGCGTTACAATAATTAACGGCAATATCGATGAAGCGTCTTGTCACTTTGGCGGTTATTTGTTCAGTGAGCATGAAAAACTGCCAAACATGGACCCCTGAGCGAGACGCTCCGTTGAACGCCCAATGGCCGAATTATCTTAACTAGCGAATCCTATGGCAACTGCAGACGACCGTAAAAAGCGCATTATGGAGCACCTCTCCCGCAGCTCGGGGGATTTCATCAAGCGATCGCCCAATGCATCTAACCCAGACCGCAAGAAACAGGTGATGGACCACATCCAGCGCACTCGCGGCTAGTCCCTAGCGGCATCCCTGGGTCTAGCTGGCTTGGGGATGCGGCCTCTAACGTGAGCGGAGTCTGCTATCTTTATTCCTCTGACCAACAACTGACTCAACGGGATAAAACACTTTGGCCCGCATCACCATCCTGACATTTGGTTCCCGGGGCGACGTCCAGCCCTTTTGCGCGATCGCCCTAGAGCTGTTGAATCGAGGCCATGAGGTCACATTGGCGGGCAGCGAGCAGTCGGCTGAATTTGTTGGCCGGTGGGGCATTCCCTTCCAGCCCATCCCCGGCGACATCAAGCAGCTTTTGAGCGCGCCTGCGGGGCTAGACTTACTAGAGGGCAACAATCAGGCCCAGATTCTATCCCTAGAGTTGTATGAGCAACAGCTCCGCCAAGGCTGGCACATCTGCCAGGGCAGTGACCTGTTGCTCCTCTCGTCTTTGACCCTGTGGGGATACCACCTCGCCGAAGCGCTACAGGTGCCCGCCGTGCTGGTTACCCAGTTTCCCATCTCCACAACGCGGGCGTTTCCGTTCCTAAAGTTTGCCAGCCGCACCAACAATAAGCTCGCCGGGCTAGCGAACCTGGCCAGCTACCGGATTCTAGAGCTGCTGAGCTGGCAGCGCTACCGCAAGTCCACCAATCGCTTTCGCCAGGAGGTTCTCAACATTCCCTCCTTGCCTTGGCTGGGCACCCGCTACCGAAACGACGCCCCGCCGCAGCTCACCCCTCTCCCCGTTATCAGCGGCTACAGCGCCGCCGTCCTGCCCAACCCCAAAGACTTCGGGCCAGAAATCCAGCAGACGGACTACTGCTGGCTAGACACCGCTGCGCCGTTCATGCCAACCCCAGCGCTCACGGCATTTTTGGAAGATGGCCCGCCGCCGTTCTACGTCGGGTTCGGCAGCATGACGATGCGGGACCCCCAGCGGCTAGCGGACACTGTGCTGAGCGCCCTGGCTGAAACCGGGCAGCGGGCGGTGCTCGCTTCGGGTTGGGGCAACCTCAGCCCCCAGGACTTGCCGCCGTCGGTGTATCAAATTGACGAAGTTCCCCACGACTGGCTGTTCCCAAAAATGAGGGGGGCTATTCACCATGGCGGGGCGGGTACCACCGCCACCACCTTAAAGGCCGGCATCCCCTCGATTGTGGTGCCCTTCTTTGCCGACCAGCCCGCCTGGGGGCAGCAGCTAGAGAACTTAGGCATTAGCCCGACGACCATTCCCCGCCTTGAATTGAGCCATGAGCGTCTAGCGGTGGGCATCCGGGCCATTGTCGATAGCGATCGCTACCGAACTCAGGCGCAGCAGATTCAGCGCCAGCTCCAGCAAAAAGACGGCGTCGGCGAGACAGTAGACATCCTAGAGTCGTATTTATCTGTGCCCGCTGCGACGCCCTAGACATTTGACCCACAGGCCAGGCAGAAACCAAAGGTTTCTTAGAAGCTAAGTTGCCCGGCCAGACTCAGCCACAGCCGCCCTGGCCCCTTGTACCGGGACATCCGCCCGTACCGCCCGGAACATGCCAAACCGGCATAGCCCCGCACCAAAGGCCAACCGCATCAGTAAAATTGTCGGCACCTCACGCACCGACTTCAAGAATCCCGGCACCCCGTAGCGCATCCAGCCCTGGGGGCGGATGATGCCCTGCCAGATAGTGTCTAGCCAAGAGGGCAGGGTCTCTGCGGTCCAGTCCGCTGTGGTCACCTCCCCCTGCACCAGGCCAGTTTCCTCCAGCCGCTCCGCGAACCCTTCGATGCTGGCAAAGGCCGGGTGAGCCCATTGGTCCAAAAGCTGCCGCCTCACCGGGCGCTCCCACCCATTGAGGGGCACCTGGCGATCGTCCCGCTGGTTCCAGTCCGCCACCACCAGCACCCCGCCCGGCTTCAGGACCCGCAGCAGCTCCTGAGCAAATACTGCCTTGTCGGGCATGTGGGGACCTGCCTCCACCGACCACACCACGTCAAAGCTAGCGTTAGGAAAAGAAAGGGCCATGGCGTCATCCACCGCAAATCGCGCCGTCACGTCGGGGGGCGTTAACTCCTGGGCCCGGTTGACCTGGCGAGGGCTGATGGTGATGCCGGTCACCTCAAAGCTGTAGTCCCGCGCCAAAATGCGGCTGCTGCCGCCGATGCCGCAGCCCACATCCAATAGGGTGCTACCTCGAGGCAGGGCGTCTAAGCCGCCCCAGCGGGCCATTTCGTGCACAAAGTCTGATTTGGCCTTGAGAAAATCTTTGCGGCGGGGCGGGGAGCCGTAGTGCCCCAGATGAATGTGCTCGCCCCAGTAGAACTCCAGGATGCCGTCGTCGGTCCACTGATCGTAGGAGGAGGCGACGGTATCGGCAGACTGGTAGCGGCGGGCGGTGATTAGGTAGAGGGCAAGACCGGCAGCGGGGACGCCAATCAGCAAAGCCAGGGCGAGACTCAT
>JBCCAG010000029.1:0-14286 GCA_039814955.1 Cyanobacteria bacterium P01_A01_bin.135 | reverse complement strand
TATGAAGCGTAAGGATTCACCAAAATCGCGTCGGGCAGCTCCACCGCCGAACCGGCGAATTCGGAGAGCACCAGCATCCCCCGCTCCCCTTTATTAGCCACCACATATTCCTTGGCCACCAGGTTTAGCCCGTCCCGCAGCGGCGTAATCCAGGCGATGTCGGCGGTGGAGTAGACCGCCATCAGGTCATCGAATGGCAGGGGCGTAGTAAACAACCGAACGGGCGTCCAGCCCAGCTTGCCAAAGCGGCCATTGATCTTACCGGCGCCCTGCTCAATTTCCCGTTTCGCGGTGCGGTAAACGCGCATCCCTTTGTTGGGGGCCGCTGCCGTCAGCACTAGGTGCACCTTGCCGCTGAGCTCGGGGCGGCGCTCCAGCAGGCGCTCGTAGCAGGCCAGCAGCTCCTTAGTACCCTTCACGTAGTCCACCCGGCCTGCTGAGACAATCAGCTTGCCATCACCGATCTCTTCCCGCAGCTCAGCGGCCCGCTGCTTCACCTCGGGCTTGGCCACCATATTACGCACGTGACTAGGGTCAGTGCCGACGGGAAAGGCATTCAGGTTAACGAGCTGGCCGTTGTAGCGCAGCTTCGTCGTAATCATTGGCTCGCTCAAAGCCGACCCGGTGGGCATGAAAGCCGACTCATCCACCGGCTGCTGCTCCACGGTTTCCGCGCCGCGAATGCCCCGGGCGGCGGAGACGAAGTTCTCTAGGTAACGGGGAATATGGAAGCCCACCAGATCGCAGCTCAGCAGGCTATCCACAATGGCGTCCCGCCAGGGCAAAATGTTGAAAATGTCGGCGGAAGGGAAGGGAGTGTGGTGGAAAAAGGCGATGTTGGCGTCGGGCTTTTGCTGGCGGATGTAGTAGGGGGCCAGCCACAGGTTATAGTCGTGCACCCAAATTAGGGCGTCGTCAGCGGCATCTTCGCAGGCCACATCGGCGAATTTCTTGTTGATGGTCTGAAAGTTTTCCCAGTCGGAGGAGTCGTAGGTAAACTGCCAGGGGAAGGAGTGAAGGATGGGCCAAAACGCCTCTTTAGAGGTGATGTGGTAGAAGTTCTTTACCTGGTCAGCCTTGAGCGGGATACGGCGCACGACGCCGGAGTCGCCCAGGCCTTCAAACGTCATTCGCTCTTGAAAGTCGGTCATCTCTTCGTCTTCTACCTGCTTCCAGGCCACCCAGGTGCTCTGGTCCGCATCGGCAAAAAAGCTCTTCAGCGTGGGCACGATGCCGTTGGGGCTTTTCTTCTCGCGGTAAACGGCTTTACCATTCTCAATCACTTCATCGTAGGGTTCGCGGTGATAGAGAATGACAAGGGAAGATTTCATAGAAATACCTCTGGGAGGGAACGGTTGGGTCGCGGCTTGGACGGTATCAACTGGGGCTATGGAATTCCATCACCATGATCTGGTGTAATCAAGTGTCGCCGAAACTAAATTTGCAGGCAGTACCAGGCAGTACAGATGTAGGGCTTAGCCGAGCAAGTAGCGCTAAGGGCCGGCCAGTAACTATTGGCAAGGAAGTAGGCTATTCAATGGTGCAGCGATCGCGCGATGCAGCTTAGCCCGGTGAACAAAGAGCTCTGGTACCTGGAGACAGCCGGTTAGCGAAGCTGCGACAATATAGGCCCGCACCAACCAACGGATGGGGCTTGAACTGAGCTGCACGGGAGTAGTCTACCACCCCACCGGTTTTTTCCGATGGCTCTGCTCTACTTATATGTGACTTTATGAAAGCTGCTTACAACGCGGATCTAGCCTACATTCACGATGCAGGATTCGGCCACCTAGCTGAGACTGCTGCGCCCATGGTGCTTGAGGCCCTGGAGCAAGCGGGTCTTAGTGGCGGAACCGTGGTCGATTTGGGGTGCGGTAGCGGCATCACTGCTCAGATTGTGCAGGACGCCGGGTTTGATGCGTTTGGCATCGATGTTTCTAGCGCGCTGATCGCGATCGCCCAACAGCGGGTTCCGAACGGCACCTTTCGCGTCGGCTCGTTTGTGGACGCAGACATTCCCCCTTGTGTCGCCGTGACGGCGATTGGGGAGGTGCTCAACTACGGGTTTGATAACGCTAACGGCGCAGCAGCGCGATCGCAGCTCTTTGAGCGCGTCTACGCTGCCCTTGCCCCCGGTGGCCTATTACTGTTTGATGTAGCCACCCCTGACCGCGCCCCTGACGGCCCGCAAAAAACCTTTGTGGAAACCCCAGACTGGGCAGTGCTCGTAGAGGCCGAGGCGGATGCTGACAAGCAAATCTTAACCCGCCGAATCACCACCTTCCGCGCTCAGGGCGAGCTGTACAGACGCGATCGCGAGATCCACCGGCTACATTTGCTCAATCCTGTAGAAATTACGGCAACGCTGCAGCAAATCGGATTTCAAGTGCAGACAGTGAGTCACTACGGTTCCCTACCCCTACCCCGAGGCCTCATCGGATTCCTAGCCCAAAAGCCTGCCTAGCAAAAACAATTCGGTGCGTTGCCGGGAGGCAACCATACCCTACGATAAATTCAAAAACTGCTCCAGCGCATCTGCCACACCCGGCGGCCACCGCCGCACCTGTCGCACCCAGTCCACATCCTTATAGCGCCGGTCCAGTCCCATCACCGCATACCAGTTGCTCTCCGCCTCCCCCCGGCGGCCCTCCGCCCACAGCACCGCCGTTAGCGCCGCCCGCACATCCGCAAACCGGGGGTACTTGCGCACTAGCCCTCGCAGCCGCCGCACCGAGGCCTCCGCTCGCCCCACCTGGTACAGCGCGATCGCCGCATTAGCGCTAGCCAGGGCAAAATTCGGCATCAGCTCAGCCGCCCGCTCGTAGTCCGCTAGCGCCGCCTCCCAGTCGCCGCTGCCCCCCTTTGCGTTGCCCCGGTTGTTGACCAGCGCCGCGCTGTCCGGCTCTAGCTGCAGGGCTTTGTTGTAGTCGGCGATCGCCTCCTCCCAGCGCCCCAGCCCCTCCAGGGCTGCCCCTCGGTTTAGGTAGGGGTCCGGGCTCAAGGGAGCCAGTTCTACAGATTTGTCGTAGTCAGCGATCGCCTCCTCGAGCCGGTTTTGGCTGACGCGCACGTTACCGCGATTGCTCCAGATGGGGGCACTGGTAGGGTGGGCTTCTAGCAGCTGGGTCCAGTAGTCTTCGGCCTCATCAAACTGCCCAGCTTGGGAGGCGGCAAACGCCTTTTTCTTAACTGCCTCAAACTGTCGCGGCGTTGTAATCTCGGCAGTTAAAGTCTGGGCGCTCCAGGCTGGCATAGCCCAACCCCATATCAGCAGCAGCGACAAAATCCCAACCCACAGCGCTCTCATGTTATGACCTCACCCCAGCATGACCGAGCGCTCACCATCAGCGCCTACCTTCAGTGTAAGGCGTTGGAGAATCGAGGAGGCGTTAAACGGCTATAAGGACGCAGCATACTGTGTTTTAGACAAAAACGCGTATCCCAGACCAGCAAACCAGCACATGCGTGTTAGGGCAAGAGGCAATGCTCCTGTAGGAGCATTGCCTCTTGAAATACCTATGACAACAGCGGCAGCTGCGCATCCGGAGGGCGATAGCCCAAATGTTGCCAGGCTGACGGTGCGGCAATGCGGCCACGGGGGGTACGCTGCAGGTAGCCAATCTGCATCAGGTAGGGCTCGTACACCTCTTCAATGGTCTGGGCATCCTCTCCCGTGGCCGCCGCCAGGGTATCCAGCCCCACCGGCCCGCCGCCAAAGTTCTCAATCATCACCGTCAGCATCCGCCGGTCGGTCCAGTCCAGCCCCACCGGGTCCACATTAAATAGCTCCAGCGCTTGGGCTGCTACCTGCTGGCTCACCGGCCCCGGCGCTTTTACCTGGGCAAAATCCCGCACCCGCTTCAAGAGCCGGTTAGCAATCCGCGGTGTGCCCCGCGCCCGGCGAGCAATCTCTACTGCCCCGCCCTCGTCAATGGTGGTCTTCAAAATATCGGCGGTGCGCTGCACAATCTGGGTCAGCTCGTCTAGCTCGTAGAACCGCAGCCGCTGTACCAAGCCAAAGCGATCGCGTAGGGGGGAGGTGAGCGCGCCGACTCGTGTCGTGGCCCCCACCAGGGTAAAGTGCTGCAGGGGAATGCTGCGGGTGCGGGCGCTCTGGCCCTTGCCCACGGTAATGTCTAAGCGAAAATCCTCCATGGCGGGGTAGAGAATTTCCTCCGTCATTCGGGGCAGGCGATGAATCTCGTCGATGAACAGCACATCCCCCGGCCGCAGATTCACCAGCAGGCCGGCGATGTCCCGGGGCCGCTCTAAGGCAGGAGCGGTGGTAATTTTGCAGGCCACCCCCATCTCCTGCGCCAGAATTAGGGCCATGGTGGTTTTACCCAAACCGGGGGGACCGTACAGCAGCAGGTGGTCCAAGGGCTCGTGGCGGCCTTGGGCGGCGCGGATGGCGATATCTAGCACTTCTTTAAGCGCCGACTGGCCAATGTAGTCCTGGAGCTGGCGGGGCCGCAGACCGTCCTCGGGCGGGCCGCCTTCATCGTGACGCTTCTCGGGCTGCAGCAGGGGTGAGGGGGGCGCAGCCACTTTGAGATGGGGCTGGCGCGGCCCTTCGGGGGCTGGCTGCTTAGAAGAGATGATGGCCATGGGCAAGGTGGGGATGGCGGCCCCTCAAGTATAGTACGTCCGTCCTCGATTGCATTAGGGGTCAACACCAGGGTGAATTGCTGTGGGTTCTTCAACACCAGTCGCCCCAGCGTTGGCCTTAGCGTCATCACCCACGGATAGCGAACTGCCGCACACCCGGCAAAAGCGAGCGTCCCCGTCATGATAGGCGGTGCCACAGACTTGGCAGGGTCGCTCTACCCGCTGCAGGCCCTTCAGCGTGCTGGTTACTAGTTCCCCTATCTGCCAAGGAATAAAGGCGATGCCGGTCCAGATCATTAAAATCGTCAGCAGCCGTCCCGCCTCCGAAATCGGGGTAATGTCGCCAAAGCCCACGGTGGTCATGGTAGCCACGGCAAAATACAGGGCATCCAGCATGGTGCGAAAACCCTGGGGATTAACCACATGCTCCACCTGGTAGATCAGCCCCGAGTAGACGAACACAATGGTGAATAGGGTGAGCAGGATGCGAGCGAAACTGAACAGGTCTTCGCTGTTAAAGGAGCCGAAGCGGGCGTTCTCCAACAGCCGCACCAGCCGCAGTACCCGAAACCAGCGGAACACCAGCAGAATGCTAATGTCGAACAGACCTAGAAAAAAGGGAGCGATCGCCACCAAGTCCACCAACGCGTAGGGGCTAATCAAGTAGCGCAGCTTGTGGTCAGCACACCACAGCCTCACTAAATACTCAACGGAAAAAATAGCTAAAATGCCCCTATCCACCAGCCGTAGACGGTCCCCCAGGGCTGCGGAGATGGGATAGGTTTCGATGACGTAGATGGCGCAGGAGAGCAGCACCAGCAGCGCTATCAATAGGTTCAGCGATCGCCCCAAAGAGGATTCAATATCGTCCAGCAAGCCGCCCAGATGGGCCGGTCCGCCTTTTAGCCAGCGGCCCCAGACCCATTGCGCCCCATTTAACTCCGTAGGCCCTGACACGTCGTGCGTTGGCTCAAGACTGCCTCAAAATTGTACTAGACCCACCCATGGTCGCTAGAAAATCCCGGGGCAATCCACTACACTACTTTGACACCTATTGCACTGGCCCAGTGGATGAGGACATGACGATTGGCTCAAAGCCTTGATGCACCGTAGCCACTGGGCGCGCAAATGTCCTAATGCATCAGGACATTTGCTATGTAAGGCCACCTGCAAGGCATCTCGCCAGTTATTAAGTGATCAGACATGAGCGATCAAATCGACCTGTTCAACGCCGAGGCGGTAGCACCTGCCGCTGAGGACATTGACCCGGACCTGATTCCCACCAGCGCCAGCATTCCCATCCCTCCTGGCACTTACGAGGATTTGGACCTAATGGTGACCCACTGCAACACCTGTGAGCGGTGCGGGCTCGCGGCGGGGCGCACTAACGCCGTGGTGGGCCGGGGCAGCCGCAGCGCCGACATTATGATTGTGGGGGAAGGCCCTGGCCAAAACGAGGACGAGATGGGACTGCCGTTTGTGGGGCGGTCGGGGCAGCTGCTAGAGAAAATCTTGGCCTCGGTGAAGCTGGACAGCGACAGCGACGTCTATATCTGCAATATCGTCAAATGCCGCCCGCCGGGGAACCGCGCCCCCACCACCCAGGAGATGGACGCCTGCCGCCCCTACCTAATGGAGCAAATTCGCCTCGTGGACCCGAAGATTATTCTGCTGACCGGGGCCTCTTCTGTAAAAGGGCTAATCGGCGATAAGCGGGGCATCACCAAGATTCGCGGTCAGTGGATGGAGTGGAACGGGCGGCTGTGCATGCCCATCTTCCACCCGGCCTACCTGCTGCGTAACCAGTCTAAGGATAAGGGGAGCCCCAAGTGGCTGATGTGGCAGGACATTCAGGCCGTGCGGCAAAAATACGACGAAATTCGCGGGTGATGTTCTGCACTGCCGAACTTTACCCGCAAAATCAATGCCCAAAACTGAACTGGTGCTAATTGCCGCGATCGCCGAAGCCAGCCGCGTCATTGGTAGCCAAGGTGCTTTGCCTTGGCACTTACCTGAGGATCTACAGCGGTTCAAGCGACTCACCCAAGGCCATAGCGTAATTATGGGACGGCGCACCTGGGAGAGCCTGCCTCAGCCGCTGCTCCAGCGCCACAACATTATTGTTTCCAGCCAGCTCAAGCCCCACAGGCAGCAGGTCGATTCCAGCACCCAGGTAGAGGTCGTTCAATCACTAGAGGCTGCGCTGCACTCTGCCTCCCCGCGCCGATTCATTATTGGTGGCGCGACCCTCTACAGCCAAACCCTACCCCTTGCGGATCGCCTAGAGCTGACCTTTGTAGAAGGCCAATACGAAGGCGACACCCTATTTCCGCCCTACCAAGCGGCGCTAGCCCATACCTTCGAGCGCACAGCGATAGAGCCCCACCAGGGCTTCCGCTTTGAAACCTACCGCCGCCGCTAGGGCTGGGTCTCCTTCATACGGGTTAGGTAGCAGCCGTTGATGCGCCAGTCGCTATTGGACTGGCGCTGCATCAGGTAATAGACCCGGTAGAGCGCTTCATCTGGCCCCATAATCACTACCTGCTGGGCTAGCTTGCCCTCGACGGTACCAATATCTTGAAAAACGACGGAGCGAGCGCGGTACAGCGGGTCATAGGCAGTCTGCACCATCTTAATGAACAGTTGAGGGGTCTTGAACTGCTCTTGAATGCCGGGGCTAGCAAAGGCGAAGGCGGCTTCGGCGTTTCCCTGGCGAAAGGCTTGAATTTGCTGCTCGATGACGGAGCGAATGTCGGCGCGATCTGTACTTGTCAGGTCCATGGGGGTGCTCGCTGAATAGGTTGACCGTACCAGTACAATTATCCGAAATTTGAGTTGAATCTGTCGGTAAATCTGGCTTCAAATCGGGTCAAGCGATCGCCATGTTGTCCCTGAGAAATCACAGCGCGTGGTGAGTCGTTTAGGTTCCACGCCTCCCCTCACATACTTCGTCAGGGTTAAAAATGCTGTACATGACGGTGGTCATAGTTGTCTTCCAGCAACATCGAGCATGATAGTTGTGGCCAATAACCCGCAGGGCTTAGAGAACGTTAGCTGAGAATGCTGTTGCCGCTAGCAGAACACCCCAGGCTTGGTGAAACACCAGTCTCGACCTTAGTCATTGCCCAAGACCGCTCTTTGATGGAGCATCTGGTGGAACACCTCAATTTATGTGGCTATCTTGTCTCGGGATTAACCGACGCTAGCGAAGCGCTGCAGCGGCTTCAGCAGCAAACCATTGACATTACGCTAATCCATTGGACAAGCAGTGATAGCTATGGCCTAGCGCTGTGTCGACAGGCTAGGCGGGTCAACGATCAAACCTACATTGTTCTAGTTGTTCCCGAAGTGGCCGGACGTGGCCGCCGTATTGAAGCATTGGATGCCGGGGCCGACGATTGTTTACCCCATCCTTTGGACCTCGGCGAACTAGACGCTCGGATCCGGGCCTATTGCCGCCGTATTAGGCGAGTCGAGCGCGACGTCTATCAGTTCTCAGACTTGACGCTGAACTCGCGCACCCGCGAAGTTTATCGCGGCGATTCTCCGATTACCTTGACGGCCAAAGAGTTTGATTTACTGAGATATTTAATCCGTCACCCTCAACAGGTCCTAACTCGTCATCAGATCCTAGAGCAGGTGTGGGGCTACGACTTTACAGGCGATTCCAACATCATTGAGGTCTACGTTCGCTATCTACGCCTTAAACTAGAAACCCAAGACCGCAGCCGCCTAATTCACACAGTACGCTATGTCGGCTACGTCCTTCGAGAACCCAGCAATCGCTAGCCGTCCTGCAGCAGCGTGATGCGCTGTTTACTGCGGGCAATGACGCCGTCGGCCTCTAGTCGAGCCAGGACACGGTAAAACGCCTCTGCGCTAATATTCAGCTCTTCGGCCACCGCCTTAAGGGGTTTATTGAGCGCAACCTGCTGATTGCCGTTCGAATCAGTGACCGCCTGCTCTCGCAAATACGCCAGCGTCCGCTCTCGAATAGATTGAATGGTCAGCAGCAGTAGACGCCTTTTGAGCTGCTGCAGTAGCAGGTGCGCCTGCTGCATCAATGCTACAGCTAGGCCAGCATCTCTAGATACCCAAAACATCACTTGAGCGCTCGAGTACGCCATAATGCGGCTATCAACCTCGGCGGTCGCTTCGCACTCATGGACAGGTAGGTAGAGGTCCGTTTCTCCAAATAGCTCCCCTGACGCTACGGTGCGAAAGGTAATCAACTTGCCATCGGCGGTATGCCGGGTTAACCGAACTCGCCCTGACTCTAGGTGATAAATTGCCGTCGGGCGATCGCCGCAATAGTAGATGGCTTCGCCCTTGGCAACTTGACGAGTATAGGCGGCGGAGTCCTGGCTCCGGAACGCCTGTTGGATGACGTGAGATAACCCGAGATGGATAGACTCTGAATAACTCAATGGTGCTCTCCCATAACCGATTCAATGCCGACATCCTGAAGGATGCGCTTGGTGCCATCATGAAGGCTCCGGTTGAGTGGCGCGTGACCGCGCTATGAGAGATGACTAAGAAATGCGTTAGCCGCAAGCTGGGTTTCTGAGGCCAAGCTGAGTCAGGCAGAGGCTACTAAGTGGAGCACCGTAAATGAACGTAGCTGTCAGGGGGTCGCCTCCCGGCGAGGGGCGACCCCTTGAGAGGGCGGTTTATTGATGACCTCTTAGCTTACTTTGGGGATGACTTCTCGCTAATTAGGGCGGATAAGGACGCTAGCAACTCCCGCAGCCGCTGCTTGATCTGGCGCTCTTTTTGAGCAGCGGCCCGACCCGCGTCGCTCATCTTTTGCTCTACCTCGCTCTGCTGCTGAGTCAAGTAGTCGGTAGAGCGAATGTCCTTAGCCCGGGCCGTATGGTCTGCCTCAATGGAGGTCCCTTTCTTGTAAGCGCGGTCGTACCAGACTTTTGCCTTGTCCAAATAGGTCTTGATCTTGTCGTACTTCATACCGTCTTCTGCACCGCTCTCCGCATCAAGATTGGCCCGTAGAATTTCAAGTTGAGCTCTGAGCTGGGCGTAGCGCTTGCGTAGTAGTGATGCCTCTGGGCTGTTGCGCACAGCTTCAACGGCCTGGGTGACGGCAGTACTGACTTCAGTGGTTTCCTGCTGCGCAGTCTCCTGAAGATCCGTCAGGACGATGCTGACGTCTTCTTCAATTTGAGATTCCTCGGCATCAATTTTAGACTGTAGCTCGTCCACCTGCCCCTCGATTTGGTCGATGGCCGTCCGCCGAGCATCGCTCACCCCTTCGACCGCCCCTTCAATTGAGGCCTGAATTTCATCTTTGGCCTCTACGCCCTGGTCTCGCACCGCATCTACCACAATGCCAACGGCATCTTTGACAATTGTCCGCAGCTCGCCGGTCCCTTCTTTTAGCTCGCTAGCTGCCTGGGACACCGCCTCCCGCAGAATGTCGCGAATCCGCTCTGAGCGCAGCTTGCCTTCCGTCTTGGCCTTATCTAGATCTGCCCGAATCCGGGCCTTCATGTCTGAATTGTCTACCATGATGTTGCTCCTGTTGCAATTGTGCTTATGGGTTAGGGCAACGGCGCGCCCTGCTGCGTTGCTCCAGCTGTCGAGGACAGCGAAATTGCTGCGATATTGCCCTAGGTTGCATTGGTGTGGGGGTTAGCAAATGTGGGGGGTAGTAAAGAAGAGGCTTGCTATGCTCAAAATCTAGGCGGCGGAGCGGTGCCCTGTCATGCGCCTAAGGGAGAGGCTAGTACTGGCGAGAGGAAGATTTCGCCTCTGGGCTCTTGCCGAAACTTCTGTACAACCACCCACACCGACGGGAGACGGCGGTTGAAGCCCTGCTGCACCGCTCGCATCGCCGCAGAGTCTGCTGGCGCTAGTCTAATAGGCTCAGACCTTGGGCCGATTGGCCGACCTGGGGAAAAAATTCGGCAGTGCCCTATTGCCACAAGCAACACAAATTTATCAGCGCATCTCGGCCCCGCTCAGCAGTCCAGCGCTCCCAGCAGGCGCAGCGCCGCTCGCTGTGCAGCCGTAAGCCCCGTCGCATTGGGGATAACCATCGCCTCATAGGGCCGAGGCACCCGGAACGTCTGCGGCTCCGCCCCCTGAACCATTGTGCCGCCACTTGAACCAGGCAGCGCCCAGAGCTTAATCGTCTCATCCTGGCTACAGCTTGCCAGCTGCGCGCCGTCAGGGCTAAAGGCGATCGCCCTCACCCAGCGCTGATGGCCTATGAGCTGGCCTTGAATCCGCTGGAGCTGTCCGTCCCATAGCGTCACCCGGGTATCGGTTCCGCTGCTGGCAATCTGCCCCCGAGGCGAGCAGGCTAGCGATAAAATCGGCCCGCCATGGGCGCTCTGGGTTTGCAGACAGCGCCCCGTTCCTACCTCCCAGCGCTTCACGACGCCATCGGCGCTGCCGCTAATCAAGAACTGATCATCTGCGGTAAACATCACCGAGCGAATCCAGCTCTGGTGGGTGAAGGTTTGCAGCAAGCGTCCCTGTCGCCAGTCCCACAGCTTCACAGTCTGATCTTGGCTTCCTGTCGCCACTAGGTCCCCGGCCTGGCCCATGGCGGCACACCAGATTCCGCCCTCATGGCCCGTTACCACCCGTAGACAGCGCCCATCTCTATCCCAAACCCGCATCGTTCGATCTAGGCTAACGCTGATTAAGCGATCGCCCTCGCGGCCAGTCAGCCCGGCCATCACGGCGTCGGTATGGCCTTCCAGCACCCGCAGGCATTGCCCAGACGCGATGTCCCAAAGGCGCAGCGTCTGGTCCTCGCTGGCGCTGAGTAAGTGGCATTGATCAGGGTGAAAGGCCACAGACCAGATCCAGCTGCTGTGGCCGCGCAGCTGCTTCAAGAGGCCATCAGCGTCCCATAGACGAACCACTCGGTCTTGGCTGCCGCTCGCTAGGCGAAGCCCATCTGCGCTAAAGGCCACGGACCAAACGCCGTCACCGTGGCCCTGCAGGGTTTTCAGGCAGCGCCCCGTCTGACTATCCCACAGCTTGATTGACTGGTCTTCTCCACCACTGGCTAAGCTGCCACCATCGGGGCTAAAGGCGATCGCGGCAACCCAGCTGCTGTGACCAGCCATGACCTGATGGCAAGCTTGGGACCGACGCCAAACCCAGATTGTGCCATCGTCCCCGCTGGCGGCAACCGACTGGCCATCAGGACTGAAGGCAACAGCGCGAATTTGTTGGGGATACATAAAAGACGCCGTGCATTCACCGCTCTGGAGATGCCACAGCCGTAGAACCCCATCGCTGCCGCCGCTGATCAGAGACTGGCCGTCGGGGCTATAGGCCAGGTCGCACCCCCAGTCCCGGTGCCCCTTCAGCACCCGCAGACAGCTTCCCTCGGCAGCATCCCACAGACGAACGGTACCATCGTAGCTGATACTCGCAATCTGCAGCCCGCTGAACTGATCTGGGTTGAAGGCCACGGCACGCACCTCATCGGTGTGGCCAGAGAGTACGTGGCGCAGCTGGCCGGTCTTCACCTGCCACACCCGAATCAGCCGATCTTCTCCCCCGGAGGCGAGCCAATTGCCGTCGGGGCTAAAGGCGACAGAAAAGACGCGATCGCTGTAGCCTTCTAGGGTGCAAACGCAGGAGCCCGTGGCCACCTCCCATAGTTTCACCGCCCGGTTTGTGGCGCTGGCCAGCCATTTGCCGTCAGGGCTAAACGCCACGCTCCATACCCAGCCCTCATCGACCTGGCAACTCAGTAGGGGCAACCCCTCCGGCAGTCGCCACAGCCGGATATCGTGGTTTACATCGCCGGTGGCCAGCAGCGATCCGTCGGGGCTAAACGCGACGGACAAAACCTGGCTTACGGGCTCTCTGAAGGCGGAGTGGCAAAGGTCTGCCCCAGAAAAGTCGACGGCGTGAAGGGCCGCGTCCCTTAGGTCCGCGCTCCAGACCGCTAAGTCAGAGAAATTCCAGCCCGTCAGGTCAGTTCCGATGTGATGCAGCAGATTGAGCAGGTTACCGGCCAGGTAGCCCTGTGGCCTTTCCCGCCGGGCTTGTATGAGGTGTTGGCGGCAGCGCGCTTCGAGCTCGGTTTGGCTGAGGCGGCTGAGAAGCTTTTTTGTCGCTGGGCCAAGGATCAGACGCCGCTGGGTTTCGCGCAGGTAGTCCTTGGCTTGGGCCTGAAGCAGGCTAAGGCTGTGGAGCACCGTTTGGGGCAGCTCGCCTGGGCTTAATATCGCCGTCACCGCCGATGCCACAAGCTGTTGGGTGAGACATTCCATAACAGCGGGCTGTAGGGTGAAGCTGACCCGCGATCGCTCCAGCGGTGACTTGTCTAGTGATGGGGCTGCTTCAATCAAGTAGCGCCGCTCCAGAGACGTCAAGGCCTCTAGCAGCTGGCCTAGAGGAACCTGGGGAATCAGCCACCGCCGTAGCTCAGGTAAGGCAACGGGAACCCGCGCGATCGCCAGCCAGTAGAGAATGAGCTGCTCTAAGGGCGCGAGCCGCGAGAATTGCTGAAGCAGTAGGTCACGCAGGTCGCCAAACACAGCGCTACCGTCCTCCAGGCAGTCCAAGAACGCCGCGATCGCCCCATCAAATAAATCGTGAATCACTGAGGCGACAATCTTCAGCGCTAAGGGATTGCCGGCGTAGTAGTCCACCAGAGTCTGCCACTGCTCCGCCGAGCCCTGGAAATCTCCTTTGCCGGCGCAGAGGGCCTGGCCATCTTCGGCGGTCAGACCGCGCAGATGGTGCGATCGCACTGGTAGGGTAGGCCCTTCGCTGAGGGCAATCTGTGGCGGCTTCTCCCGGCTGGTAAGCACCACGGTGCTCTGGTGGTCAGCCTCCCCCAAGAGCCGCCACAGATCGCGGTAGCGGTCGTACTCAGCGCCCGGCTGCATGACCGTCTCCCCATTATCGAGCACGATCAGACAGCGGTGCTGTCGGAGGCGGGTCAATAGGTGCCGCAGCTGGGCGTCTAGTCCGGCGGGGCAGGGCTGCCCATCAGAGAGCACCTGCAGAATATCGGTAAGCAAATCGCTCAGCAGGGGCGCGTTGCGCAGCGATCGCCAAACCACATAGCGAAATGGCTGGCGGCGGGCTGGACTCCCACTTTGCCCATCGACAACTTGGTGCGCTAGCGCCGCCGCTAACGACGTTTTACCGATGCCGCCCATCCCAAACAGGCCGATGAGGCGACAGCCCGCCTGGATTTCACTGCTGAGCTGGGCTAGCTCAGTCTGGCGACCGAGAAGGGATGGCGGTTCAACGGCGTTGCCCCAGTCAACTTTAAGCTGAGTCGCCGCGACGATAGATGTTCCTGGGTTATCTCTCCCACCGGCTAGTTCCGGCCGCACGGCACCGCCGAAGCCCTCAGCGCCGCTATCACCCCAGGAAGCGCTATCGTCAGCGACGCCCTCAACAGCGGCTTCAGGAGGGGCAATAGGGGCTACAGCGACCTCCGCGCCAGCGGCCTTTAGAGTGCCTGCCACCCGCCGCGACGGTGCTGTCGCGATCGCTATTGAGGGCCTAGCCCGGTATACTTCTGGGCGAGATGAGACGCTCAGCAGGGCGAGCTTGAGGTTGTGCTTTGTAACCCGCTGGTTCAGCGATCGCGACAGCAGCTTCCACAGCTGCGAGCCCGTTTGCTTGATGTAGCCTAGCTCGTAGCCCGACTCACGGGCAATCTCCTGATAAGAC
>JBCCAG010000570.1:0-3281 GCA_039814955.1 Cyanobacteria bacterium P01_A01_bin.135 | reverse complement strand
CGCCTCTAGCCGCTCCGCCCGTCGCCGCTCCTGCTCCGCAGCGCTCAAATGCCGCCGACCCTGGGCATCAAACCATCCTTTGTGGTGCTAACTGATGTAGTCTTGTAGTGCCTTCACCCCTAGCTCTAGCGACTGCAGCGATCGAATCGCCGCTGTGGCCGCCTTTGCCCCGGCAATGGTGGTGATGGTGGGAATTTTGTACCCCAACGCCGTGCGGCGAATCAGGCGATCGTCCACCTGAGCCCGCGCCCCAATCGGCGTATTCAGCACCAGTTGAATCTGACCGTTCTTCATCTCGTCTACGATGTTGGGGCGACCCTCATGCACCTTAAGTACCGGCGTCACCGCCAAGTCATTGGCCTCCAGCACCGCCTGGGTCCCCGATGTGGCCACGATGTCAAAGCCCAGGTCAATCAGCTCCTTCACCACCGGTACAACCGCCTCCTTATTGCGGTCGTTCATGGAGACGAATACCGTACCCTTTAGCGGCAGCTTTTGAGAAGCCGCTAGCTCTGCCTTAGCGAAGGCCGTACCAAAGCCCGTATCCACCCCCATCACCTCGCCCGTGGAGCGCATCTCGGGTCCCAGCAGGGTGTCGGTACCGGCAAACTTCTCAAACGGGAACACCGCCTCTTTGACGGCCATATGCTCGGGGATGACCTCTTGGGTAAAGTCCAGGGCCTGCAAGGACTGGCCTGCCATGGCTCTCACCGCCATCTTGGCCAGGGGCACCCCGATCGCCTTGGAGACAAAGGGCACCGTACGGGAGGCCCGGGGGTTGGCTTCTAGGATGTAGACGCTGCTGCCCTGCACCGCGAACTGGATATTCATCAGCCCCACCACATTGAGGGCCTGGGCCAGCTGGATGGTCCAGGCGCGGATGGTGTCCAGAGCTTCTCTGGGCAGGGAGGTGGTAGGTATAGAACAGGCCGAGTCCCCGGAGTGGATACCCGCCTGCTCGATGTGCTCCATGATGCCGCCAATCACCACCTGGCCCGTTTGGTCAGCGATCGCATCCACGTCTACTTCTACGGCGTTCTGCAGAAACTTGTCGATCAAGATGGGGTGGTCAGGCTCCACCTGCACTGCGTAGGTCATGTAGCGCTCTAGGTCCGCATCGGAGTAGACGATTTCCATGGCCCGTCCCCCCAACACGTAGCTGGGCCGCACCACCACTGGGTAGTCAATCTGCTGGGCTACCCGCGTTGCCTCCTCGGTGCTGCGGGCGATGCCGTTGGGGGGCTGCTTAATGTCTAGCTCCCGCAGAATCTGCTCGAACCGCTCGCGGTCCTCGGCGGTGTCAATGGCGTCGGGGCTGGTGCCCCAAATTTTGGTGTTCTTAGGGGCCGCCTCGGTGTCTAGGTAGCGCTGCAGGGAGACCGCCAGCTTTAGCGGGGTTTGGCCACCGAACTGGATGATGATGCCCTCCGGCTGCTCCGCTTCAATGATGTTGAGCACATCCTCTTGGGTCAGGGGCTCAAAGTAGAGGCGATCGCTGGTGTCGTAGTCGGTGGACACCGTCTCCGGGTTAGAGTTAACCATGATCGTCTCCATATCGTCCTCGCGCAGGGCGTAGGAGGCGTGGCAGCAGCAGTAGTCAAACTCAATGCCCTGGCCGATGCGGTTGGGGCCGCCCCCCAAGATCATTACCTTGCGGCGGTCGGAGTCCAGCACTTCGGTTTCGGTGACGGACACAGCCTCCTCTTCGTCATCCACTACCTGCTCCACGCTGGACTCGTATGTCGA
This sequence comes from Cyanobacteria bacterium P01_A01_bin.135, assembly GCA_039814955.1. Lineage (GTDB taxonomy): Bacteria > Cyanobacteriota > Cyanobacteriia > CAKZMO01 > CAKZMO01 > JBCCAG01. The sequence continues at coordinate 1,535 of JBCCAG010000570.1, read as the reverse complement.
ATAGTAGTAGGGCGTCAGGGCCTCGAACTCGGCGGCACAGGTGTCCACGGTTTTGTACACCGGGTTGACCCCTAGGCTTTGGCGCACGGCCCGCACCTGCAGCTCGTCGGTCTTGGTGGCGTAGGCAATTTGGCGATCGCTAAAGCCCAGCTGCTTTACCCCCAGCATTTGGCTGGCGGTCATTTTTGCCAGCGGGGTGCGCTTCAGCAGCTTCTCGGCGTCCAGCAGACCCTTCAGCTTGCCCAAGAACCAGGGGTCAATGGCCGTCAGCTCAAAGATTTCCTCGATGTCCATGCCCATCTGCATGGCGTGGCGGACGGCGAAGATCCGCTCGGGGGAGGGGGTGCGTAGCTTAGCGCGAATCTGGGCCAGGTTGGGCAGCTTCTCATCGCGATCGCAGCCCCAGCCGGCCCGCCCAGTTTCCAGCGATCGCATCGCCTTTTGAAACGACTCCTGAAAGGTGCGGCCAATGGCCATGGATTCGCCAACGGACTTCATCTGGGTGGTGAGTGTCGATTGGGTGCCGGGGAACTTCTCAAAGGCGAAGCGGGGAATCTTGGTGACCACGTAGTCGATGGTGGGCTCGAAGCTGGCGGGGGTCTTTTTGGTGATGTCGTTGGGGATTTCGTCCAGGGTGTAGCCGACGGCCAGCTTGGCGGCGAATTTGGCGATGGGAAATCCGGTGGCTTTGGAGGCTAGTGCCGAGCTGCGGGAGACCCGGGGGTTCATCTCAATCACGATCACGTCGCCGGTATCCGGGTTGACGGCGAACTGGATATTAGACCCACCCGTCTCCACGCCAATTTCGCGAATAATCTTAATCGAGGCGTCCCGCAGCCGCTGGTACTCTTTATCGGTCAGGGTCTGGGCGGGGGCCACGGTAATGGAGTCCCCGGTGTGGATACCCATGGGGTCCAGGTTCTCGATGGAGCAGATAATCACCACGTTATCCGCCAGGTCCCGCATCACCTCCAGCTCGTACTCCTTCCAGCCCAGCAGCGACTGCTCCACCAGGATTTGGGATACGGGACTGGCGTCCAGGCCCGACTGGGAAATCTGCTCAAACTCTTCTTGGTTGTAGGCGATGCCGCCACCGGAGCCGCCCATGGTAAAGGCGGGGCGGATAATCAGCGGGTAGCTGCCGATGCGCGCCGCGATTTCCCGTGCCTCCCCCATGCTGTGGGCTAGACCGGAGGGGCACACCCCCACCCCGATGCGCTCCATGGCCTCCTTAAATAGCTTGCGATCTTCGGCCATTTCAATGGCGTCTAGCTTCGCCCCAATCAGATCGACACCATGCTTCTCCAGCACCCCGCTCTTCGCCAAGTCCACCGCAATGTTCAGCGCCGTCTGCCCCCCCATGGTGGGCAGCAGGGCGTCGGGGCGCTCCGCCTCAATCACCTTGGCCACAATCTCCGGCGTCAGCGGCTCAATATAGGTGCGGTCCGCCGTCTCCGGGTCCGTCATGATGGTAGCCGGGTTGGAGTTGATCAGCACCACCTCAAAGCCTTCTTCCCGCAGCGCCTTACAGGCTT
>JBCCAG010000310.1:0-5012 GCA_039814955.1 Cyanobacteria bacterium P01_A01_bin.135 | reverse complement strand
TTCTCCAGCAGCTCGACCGTATCGTCAATGAACCGACGCGCCGGGATGAACTGGGCATCGGTAAACCAAAAATTGCGAATGCCCCGCTGGTAAAGCTGCTGCATCTCCGCGACAACTTCGTCGGCAGGATTGATGCGCACCTGCTTCCCTTCAACAACGGTGTAGATGCAGTAGCAGCAGTTATGGGGGCAGCCTCGCTTAGTTTGCACACCGACGTAGAAGTCCCGCTCCTGCAAGTAGTAGTCGAACTCTGGCCAGATGCGCTCAATGTAATCGTAGCGACAGGCTGACTTCTCCACCGGGGTAGGGCTCTCGTGAATGAGGCGATCGCGCGGCTGGGTTTCACCTACTACATAGCAGCGCTCGCCGCTGAAATCTTTTTCCATGAGCAGCTTTTCTAACAGCAGCTCCCCCTCACCTACAGACACAACGGTGCCCTCCGGCAAGCGATGTTGCAATTGCTCATAGAAGACGCTGACAGCGCCGCCTCCGACAACGGCGCGGGCGTCTGGGACGTGGCATCTAGCCCGCTGAATGCCGCGGCGGATGAGCCCCAGGTTGCGCCACAGCTCTCCATAGTATGCGGTTGTGACCCGCAGGCCTCCCATGGCTCCCTTTAGCCTTACAAATGGGTTGCTCCCATAGTAAAACTCAAAGGCGTTTTGTAGCGGATTACCACCCCGTCCCCCGACGGGCGCGTAAATCTGAATGTCGCGCCAGGAGAACACCAGCACTGACGGCTTAAATTCGTCGACGTGCTTATCCAAGGCACTGGCAAAATCAAGAGGCGGAACGGTTCCCATATCGAAGATGCGCTGCGCTATCCCCGGCAAAACCTTATGAACATGGTCGGCGAGGTAAACAACCCCGATGGGAAAGATAGGATTACAGGGAAGCCGGACGTACAAAACCCGCTGGTGATGATTGGGCAGGCCATCAGGCATCAGTGTAGCGCTGGCCTGATGGCCCTTGAGCATTGGCGCTGTCGCAGAGAGCTGAGGTGAGCGGGAAGACTGGGGAGAGGAAGTCATGGCAGTTACGCACTCGGCAGATTCGGAAATCAGCTAGCCAGCCAAGCGATGCTTAGACTACCCCTGGCAAAAGTGAGAGGCAGCCATTGAGCTAGCAGCAACTGCCCCCAGCATGTCTCCCTCCACCACCAGAGATGCCGCACCAGCCCGGCGTTTCTGAAAATTTATTCACATATCTTCATGATACCATCGACTCTCGTAACCTGCACCTTTCTCCGGTCACAGCCCCATGCCTTGGGCAGCGGCTACGGCGTCACATCCCCCTTCAAGGCTAGAAATCAGCACCCCCAAAAAACAGGATTTGCAGGCCGTAAACCCTTACGCAATACGCAATACTACTGGAAAGTTTTGGTTGAATGCCTATCTCTTTAAGTAGATTTAGAGCGATTTTTCTCGGTAACCAGAGGCTTGGTATTGGGATTTACACTATCTGGGATCGCCTAATGTTAGGGTTTCGATAAGGCGTTATTACGATTGCATAAAGCTCCAAATCTTAAAAAATAGTTATGGCACAGGTTTTTGATCCCGTTCCGTCAGATCACCCAAGCCGCATTTTGTGCTGCTACATCAATGCGACAAGTAAGATACAGATCGCCCGCATCACCAACATCGAAAACTGGTACTTCGAGCGCGTTGTCTTTCCGGGACAGCGGCTGATTTTCGAGGCGCTAGCCTCCGCTCTGCTCGAGATCCACTCCGGAGCAATGGCAAGCGCTATCCTCTCCGATACAATCCCCTGCAGCCGGCTGCGTATGGGGGGCAGCGAAAATGACCCAGTGGAAGACGGCCAAAGCGCCGCTGACAGCGGTCAGGCGAATGGCCTCAATGCCCCCAGTGGTTCGGTAGATGCCCTGACGACCCTACGCAATAATCTGCCCACGGCGACAAGCACGGTGCTAGAAAGTAGCCTTCACTATCAGCCGGTTTAAGGCGTCTAGCGCGGCGATTGCGGCATGCTAGGCTAAAGGGCGGTTCAGTAGGGGAGAGGTTCCTTGAACTTACCGTCTTTTCTTTGGCTGTGGCGGATCGCTGCCTGGTCCATGGGTCTGTCCCTATGTGCCTACTTCATCTTGGCTGCATCGGGAGGGTGGATGTGGGTACGCCGCGGGCTGCTGCGCTCGGCCTGGATGCGCCCTTTGCACTACATCACCGGCGTCTGCCTCGTTTTGCTAGTGATGTTGCTGCTGGCCATTGGGCTGGTTGGGACGCTGGGGCATTACGGCAGCTTGGGGCATTCGGCCCACTTGCCCGTGGGCATAGCGGTGGTGGTGCTGGTGTTGACCTCGGCCTGGAGCGCGACCCAGATCAACTCGCGGCCCTGGGCGAGACGTCTCCATGTTTCCAGCAATGCCCTTTTGTTCCTGGCGATGGCGGCGGTCTCTTGGACCGGCTGGTCAGTGGTCCAGAAATACCTGTAGCGGCGATTGCTCCTGTGAGGGTGGCGGTAGAGATAGACTTCTTCCCTTCCCCTCACCGCTGATAATTATGGGGCCTTGATCTAGAATCTAGGCATGGAGCTTTGAGGAAACTCGCCTGTGGGAGCTGGACACGGACTGGATTCATTGTCGGGCGATCGCGCTAGCGATACCCGTGGCTCTCTCGATGTGGATAGAGCGTCTCACGCTGACTCAGAACTACCCCGCCCGAAAGGCGACTCTCTCGAAGGTTCGCACATATTTCGCCTCTCTCCTCTAATTCGCATTACCTTACTAGGTCTGTATGGGGCGCTGCTGCTGCCGGTGCCGGTGCTCGCCCAGGCCACAGCCGCGCCTATATCGCCGATGCTGCTGACCCTAGGGCTGCTCGTCGGATGGGTGCTGCTTTACGCGGCTCTCTCTGAGCGAGTGGTTGTCGATGACAATGCCATTCGGGTTATCTACCCTGCATGGGTACCCAAGCTACTGCGGTCAGGCTGGTCATTGAAGTGGCAGGACATTGCCGCCCTCAAGCCGCGCTCGACCGGACAAGGTGGGATCGTCTATTACTTCGTCACCCAATCCCAAGAGCGCGCCTATCTGTTACCGATGCGCGTTGCCGGGTTTAATAAACTCGTAGGATATATTCAGCGCCAGACCAATATCGATACCACAGATGTCCGCCCGCTGGCCCAGCCGTGGATGTACCTGATTCTCCTGGGCTTTACCCTAGCGCTTACCTCCCTAGACGCTTGGGTCCTCTGGATGGCCTTGTCCCATCAGCTACCGATGCCGCCGGTCCCCCTACCCTGAATCGCCGTAGTGTTTCACAATCAGCAAGCAGTTGCGGTCATCACTGGTCTGGTAATAGCCGAGGGTGTCGGCAATCCGCTTCATCAGGCCAAGCCCCCGCCCACCCGCTGCCTCTTGGTTGAGCTTTTGGGCCGCTTGAGCAATCTGTCGGTCAAAGTCGAATCCTGACCCATAGTCCCAGATGCGGATTTCAAAGGCGGCGTCGTAGATACGAATTTCAATCTCGATTGGGGTATCCTTGGGTTTGTCTTTGTGGGCGTGGCGCACGGCGTTGGTAAAACCTTCAGCAAGCGCTAGCTGGGACGGCAGCCAGACCGCATGGGGTAAAACGGGATCTTGAAACTGGTCAAACCAAGATAGAACGCGGGGCAGGGCGTTCAGGTCAGTATCGACTTGTATAGATGACTTTTGAGACAGCTTCAACGGCCTACATCCCTCTCTATATACCAATAGATTTATCCCGAAAGTTGGCTTAGACCCATCAATCGAGTACAACTAATGTAAACGCGTCCCCTTCTACCTCTAAAGTACGCTGAACAAACCGCAATCATCAACGGTATAGTCCCTCGGTATACCGCGATTCCATATTATCTTCAGCAAAGATTCATCTAAATTGCTGGGGGTTCGTCCGGTACTCTCGATTGCGCTAGTGTAGCGAGTAGGGAGTTGTAATCTTCACTGGCCAGTGATCCCACGATCTGGTCCTACGAGCTAGCCGGCGCAAATGGGGCGCATTTGTTGCGGATAGAGAAACTATATATCGCCGTTGCGGATGCTATGTCAAAAATTCTCGTCATTGATGACGACCTAAAAGTTCAGGCCTTCCTCAAAAAATCGCTTCAGTCCGAAACGATCGATGTCATTGCAGCCAGCGATGGTCAAACCGGGCTAGACCTAGCCCGCAGCATTCGCCCTAGCTTGATTATTTGCGACTGGCTAATGCCCGGACTAGATGGCCTAGAGGTCTGCCGGCAAGTGAAGGCTGACGCAACTTTGGCGACAACGTTCTTTATCGTGCTCTCGGCAAAAGGTAGCGTTAAAGATCGCGTCCAAGGCTTAAATACAGGGGCAGATGATTTCTTAGCAAAGCCAGTAGATTTGAGCGAGTTGCGGGCCCGCGTTAAAGCGGGGCTACGGCTGCATCAGCTGAGTAAAGACCTCCAGCATCAAAAAGAGCTCCTGGAAGCAGAGCTCCAGGAAGCGGCGGATTACGTGCGATCGCTGCTGCCGCCGCCGATGGTAGAGCCGGTTAAAATCACCTCTCGGTTTGTCCCCTCCCGCCAGCTGGGGGGCGACTGCTTTGACTACTATTGGCTGGACCCAGATTATTTGGCTATCTATCTGCTGGATGTCTCAGGGCACGGGCTGGGAGCGGCGCTACCCTCTATCTCAGTGCAAAACGTGCTGAGGTCGCAGTCTTTGCCGGACGTGAATTTTTATCGACCCGCGTCAGTGCTGCAGGGCCTCAACGAGGCGTTTCAGATGAATGACCAGAACGACAAGTATTTCACCATGTGGTATGGCATCTACAACCATCGCCGCCGGTTTTTGACGTACGCCAGCGCGGGGCACCCGCCGGCGGTGTTGATTGCCAAGGGAGAAGGCAACCGTTTACAGGCGACCCAGCTCCGCACCCCCAACTTGCCTATCGGTATGATGGCCAATGCCAGCTATAACGGGGAGCGCTGTACCATTCCCGTCGATAGTAGCCTATATATTTTCAGTGACGGAGCCTACGAGAGCTTCGACTACA
>JBCCAG010000476.1:0-3817 GCA_039814955.1 Cyanobacteria bacterium P01_A01_bin.135 | reverse complement strand
GGGAACCAGAGAAGGTCTGGCATTATCGCCACCATTCACCTCCAAGGATTCTAACCCCGAATCTCGCTCCCCCAGAATTGGGGGGTGGGGGGCCTTCAGCCCAGAAAACGGGCAATCCCTAAGTGCTGATCCTCCCGAAGCCATCCACCAAACCGCCCTTACCCAGCCCGCGATCTTCGCCCTGGAATATGCTCTCGCCCAGCTCTGGCTCTCCTGGGGCGTGCAGCCCGACGCCGTCATGGGTCACAGCATCGGCGAGTATGTTGCCGCCTGCGTCGCCGGGGTTTTTAGCCTTGAAGAGGGGCTGCGGCTGGTGGCGGCCCGAGGACGGCTGATGCAGGCATTGCCTGCTGGCTGCGGCATGGTGGCGGTGATGGCCTCGGCCAACCAGGTGGCAGGCCTGTTGCCTGAGCAGGTGGCGATCGCCGCGGTCAACGGGCCGGAGTCCATAGTGCTCTCAGGGCCGCTAGAAGCCTTAGATAAGGTGGTCGCTACCTTGACACAGCAAGATATCAAGACCAAGGCGCTGCCGGTATCCCACGCCTTCCATTCACCGCTGATGGAGCCGATGCTGGCGGAATTTCGGGAGGTGGCCCGCACGGTGAATTACCAGCCGCCGCGCCTAGAGCTGGTGAGTCTGATGGACGAAGGTTCAAACGTGGCTAGCGCTGAGCACTGGGTGCGGCACGTGCGGCAGCCGGTACAGTTTGCGGCGGGGGTGAACCAGCTTGTGGCAAGCGGCTACAACACCTTTATTGAGCTGGGGGCAAAGCCAATTTTGCTGAGCATGGGGCGAGGCTGCATACCGGAGCTAGACGCCCTTTTGCTGCCCAGCCTGCGGCCTGAAGCGGGGTGGCAGACGCTGCTCACCAGTTTAGGACAGCTCTATGCGGCGGGCGCTGACGTTGACTGGGCCGCCTTTGATCGCGCCTATCCGCGCCAGATAGTGCAGCTCCCCAACTATCCGTTCCAGCGGCAGCGCTACTGGGTCGATGCGCCCGGCAATAGTTCGTTCGTTATCGCATCTAGCTCGGCGCTGAGTGCTAGCGATCGCCCTACCGACCATCCCCTCCTCGGCCATCCCTTACCCCTTGCGGGAGCGGTGCGCTATTTCCAGGCCCGTCTACGGCCAGACGCGCCCGGCTACCTACAGGACCACCGCGTGTTTGGGGCGGCGGTGATGCCGGCGGCGGGCTATCTGGAGAGCGCGATCGCCGCTGCTCGCTCGCGGCTATCCGGCCCTCTGATGCTGCAGGATGTCTCTTTGCTCAAGCGGCTGGTGCTGCCGGAAGGGGGCGTTTTAACGCAGACCGTCCTGACGCCGCTCTCCGACGATCGCCTGAAGTTTGAGATGTTTAGTCAGGCCCCTTCTGACGCTGCCAATTCTGACCCCTGGCACCGTCACGCCGAAGGCCAGATTGAACTTGCGACCAGCGCGCCTAGGCAATTGTCTCTAGCTGCCAAGCAAAATGAGCTGCAGGGCGAGATGGCGGCAGCGGACTTCTACCACACCTACAGGCAGCGCGGCATCGACTACGGGCCTCGATTCCAGGTGCTGGAGCGCATCTGGCTAGGGACAGGGGAAGCGCTAGCTAGTCTGCGGGAGGATAAGCGCGATCGCGCTTATCACGTCCATCCCGTCCTGCTAGACGCAGGGCTGCAGCTGGCGGGGGCGGCGTTAGCGCAGACGTCAATGACATATCTGCCCGTCAGGGTGGGTCGTCTGACCTGGTTCGACATGGATGATGCACCGCGATGGGTCCATGCCAAGCAGCGAGAAGGCGCAGCAGGCAGCTCGGTCATCGACGTACATCTCCTGGCAGCAGACGGACAAGCCGTCGCGACACTATCAGGGCTTGTCCTGCAGCAGGTCACGTCTGCAGGTTTAGAGACCCTCCAGCCAACCGCTGCTGACACCACCTGGCTCTACCAAGTGACCTGGCAACCCCAGCCGCTGCCGGACCGTCTAGAGACGCTACAGCCACCAGCGGTCATCTGCGATCGCCTTGCTCCCGAATTTGCGCGACTACTGGCCCAGCCTAAATTTAAGGCGTACCAGGCCCTGCTGCCTCAGTTAGACGCCCTCGCCCTCAGCTACAGCCGGCAAGCGCTGGAGGAATTGGGCTGGTCTGCTGAGATGGGGCATTGCGATGTGAATCAACTGGCGATCGCCCCTCAGCATACTGCTCTGGCCCAGCGACTACTGGATGTTCTGGCTGAGCGGGATGTCCGACTCTACGACAATGCCGAGCTGCGGACTGCTGCGGGCGCAGAGCTCAAGCTGCTGACCCGCTGTGGCGAGAATCTGGCGGCGGTGCTGAGAGGGGATGTGGACCCGCTGACGCTGCTGTTCCCCAACGGTGACCTCAACGATTTAACAGCAGTCTACGAGCGATCGCTGGGGGCGCAGGTGATGAACGCCCTGGTGCAACAGGCGGTAAGTCTCGCCACGGCTCCGCTTCAGCGCCCTGTGCGAATCTTAGAAATTGGAGCGGGCAGCGGCGGTACTACGGCTCATCTGCTGCCTCACCTGCAAGACTTGGAAGGCGTGGAGTACGTCTTCACCGATATCTCGCCGCTTTTCCTGCAGAAGGCCGCGGCGCGGTTCAGCGACTACCCCTTTGTGCGCTACGTGCGGTTGGACATTGAGCGATCGCCCGCGAAGCAGGGCTTTCAGCAGCCGTTTGACCTGGTGATTGCCGCTAACGTGCTGCACGCCACCGCTGACCTGCGGCAGACCCTCGACCATGTTTATCAGCTGCTGGCCCCCGGTGGCGAGCTTGTCCTGTTGGAGAATACGCAGCCCTTACTCTGGGTAGACCTGATTTTTGGTCTCACAGACGGCTGGTGGCGCTTCACCGATCACGACCTGCGACCTCACCACCCGCTGCTGTCGGCGGGTCAGTGGCAGCAGCTTTTACAGGAGTGCGGCTTTGCGGCTGGGGTAATTCAGCCCGGTGATGTGAGTGCAGAGTTCCGGGCCTACGAGCTACCGCAGGCGGTCCTGGTGGCTCAACGCGGCGCGGCAACTTCGGCGGGCAATTGGCTGATTTTGGCGGCGTCTGAGAACCAAGGATACCCGCTTGCAGACTCGCTTACTAGGCAGGGGCAGAGTGCCGCCGTGATGACTTTGGGTGAACTACGGGACGCTGCAGACAGCGCGCCACTCTTGCAACGTTTGCAAACTAGTTCGGCGGTGCAGGGGGTGGTTTATCTCGGTGAGCTGGCCCTAAGCGGCACAGTGCCTGAGGCCTGCGGCAACGCCTGTCACGACGTCTTGCAGCTGGTGCAGACCTTGATCAAGGCCAATCCCATTCCCCGACTTTATCTGGCAACTGGCGCTACTGATATCCCCGAAAACAGGCTAGCGCGATCGCCGCTACTGGGGCTGACTAAAACCGTGGCCCTGGAGCACCCGGAACTACGCTGCACCTACTTGGAAGCAGACGTCGACGTGGAAGCGCTGGCGGCAGAGCTGCTGTCGAACTCCCCCGAGCAGCAGGTACGCCTCGGTCCCCAGCGGCGGGTCGCCCGGCTGCACCCCTATTCCCTCAACGATTCAAGCCAGTCGCGGCTAATTATTCCAGAGCCGGGCACCCTGGCCAACCTGACGTTTCAGCCGATGAGCCGCTGCACCCCGGCTGCTGACGAGGTAGAGGTGAGCGTCGGGGCGGCAGGCCTCAACTTTCGGGACGTGCTGATGGCGCTCGGCCAATACCCCAGTGACCAGCCCCAGCTCGGCTGCGAGTGTGCCGGAGAGGTGGTGGCCGTAGGCGAGGCCGTCAAAGATCTCTCGGTGGGGCAGCGAGTGATGGGC
>JBCCAG010000677.1:0-2700 GCA_039814955.1 Cyanobacteria bacterium P01_A01_bin.135 | reverse complement strand
TTATTTGGGGTGCAACCAGCCCTTTGCTAGGATCACCGGTCTGGACTCACCGACCGACATAATCGGTAAATCAATTACGGATGTGGTCAAAGTTAGGTCTGAAGCTGAGGGGTTTATTGCAAATAACCAACGGGTTATAGAAACTGGTCGTCCCGAATTGGGGATTCAAGAGAGCTACACAAGCCTAAATGGTGAGCAGAGGCTGATTGAAACGAGCAAAGCGCCTTTGATGGACCTTGAAGGCGATGTTGCTGGCATCGTCATCACCTTTCAAGACATTACCGAGCGGCAGCGGGCGGCGCAGGAGCTCCAGTACAGCGAACAGCGCTTCCGCAGCGCCACTGCCAATGCGCCATTTCCCATCATGATCCATTCAGAAGATGGGGAAGTCATTCAGATCAGCGCTACCTGGACTGAGCTAACGGGCTACACCCACGAGGATATGCCTACCACTGCCGCATGGGCGCAGCTTGCCTATGGCGATCGCGCCGGGTATGTCTTAGAGAACTACATTCATAAGCTATATGCCCTAGCGTCCCGATGGGATGAAGGCGAATTTACCATCGCTACGCGGGACGGCACTCAGCGCATTTGGCAATTTAGCTCTGCACCATTGGGCGTGCTTTCCGATGGGCGCCGCGCCGCAACGTCCATGGCAGTGGACGTGACAGAACGGCGTCAGGCTGAGCTGGCGCTGCGAGAGAGCGAAGAGCGCTACCGCACGATCCACAACCAAGCGGCACTGGGCCTAATTAGCTTTAGTGCTGAGGGCAACGTGATTGATGCCAACCCGAGCTTTTGTCGGATGGTGGGCTACTCCCGGGCAGAACTCCTCTCTAAAACGGCTCTGCAGCTGACCCATCCAGACGACCATGCTGAATTTTTTCCCGCCGTCACTCGCTTATTTGCGAGCGGAGAGGACTCTCTATTTAAAGAAAAGCGCTGCCTCCGCAAGGACGGAAGCTACTTTTGGGTTGGCGCCACTGTTTCCGTGGTGCGTGGCGCCTCAGGGCAGATCAAACATGCGTTAGGTATGCTCCAAGATATTAGTCAGCGGAAACAGAATGAGGCAGAGCGCGAGCGGGCCGAAGCCCAGGTCCATGCGCTGCTGCGCCGAACTCAACTTTTAAATCGTATTGGCTTAGAAATTCGAGCCTCGCTCGAGTTAGACACAATTTTGCATAATTTGGTCCAGGCCATCGTGGCTGAGCTCCCCATCGATAGCTGTACGTTTGGCCGGTATACCCACGGTGCAGACGACCAGGAGCTGGCTCAGCTGGAGGTCATTTGGGAGAAGAAGGTACCAGGTTCGGCAAGCTGCTTAGGGATTTACCGCGCGGATCAATACCCCTTAACCCTTGAAAAGATCGCCAACGACCAGCCCTTTCGGATCGACAGCTCCACAGCAGCCCCTGACGCTGCATTGGCAGACTGTTTAGAGCAAGTTGGCCTTTCCACCTACTTCTGCTTGCCCATCCATACCGCTGGCGGCGGGATCGGCAGTTTCCAGCTTGGCCGAGCTGCCGCCGATCATCCCTGGACGGACGAAGAAATTGAGCTGTTTCACAGCATTGCCAATCAAGTGGCGATCGCCATGTATCAAGCCCAGCTTTACGAGGAGTCCCAGGCTAAGACCCAAGCGCTGGAACGCTCCTACCAAGAACTGCAGGGGGCCCAGATTCACATGGTGCAGGCGGAGAAAATGTCCAGCTTGGGGCAACTCGTAGCCGGCATCGCCCATGAAATCAATAATCCGGTAGGGTTTATCTACGGAAACCTGGCGGCAGCAAAAAGCTACGTCAACAGCTTGATTGCCCTCGTCCAGGGGTACCAGGCGGCTTACCCAAGCCCTCCCCCAGCGATCGCCCATCTCCTAGAGCAGGCTGACGTTGACTACATCCTGGCGGATTTTCCGAAGCTGCTTGCCTCCATGGAGAACGGGGCCACCCGTATCCAGACCATCGTTCAGTCCCTACGCACCTTTTCCCGGTTAGAGCAGGTCGAGCAGTCGGCGGTTGACATCAACCGGCGAATCGAGAACACCCTGGTCATTTTGCAGAACCGCCTCAACGGCCGAGCCGGCAGACCAGAGATCGCGGTAGTCAGGCAGTATGGCGATTTGCCCCGCATTGAGTGCTACGGTAGCCTGCTCGACCAGGTGTTTCTCAACCTGTTGGTTAACGCCATTGATGCGATCGAGGAGCAGCAGGCGTGTGCGAGTCCCGGTTACCAGGGGCAGATTACCATCACAACGGCGATCGCTCCAGGCCACAGAGCTTCAATTTCGTTTCAAGACAACGGCATCGGCATGGATGAGAAGACCCAAGCCAGCATTTTTGACCCTTTCTTCACGACGAAACCCATTGGCGTGGGGACAGGTATGGGGCTCTCCATCAGCTATCAAATTGTGACGGGGAACCATAAAGGGCGGCTATATTGCCGTTCAATCGTCGACGCGGGAACCACATTTGTTGTTGAGATACCGCAGTCCCTGACTTGAGTTAAGGCTTACTCTTAACGAAGGGTCGTGGTTCAGCTATGGTTCATCGGTGTCAGAGGTATTCCCAAAGGTTAGCCCTCTCGCTCGCCGTCTATTCGCTCGGTCGTCATACCGCAGCCCTGCTGGCTGCTAATCTCTGGCGGCACTAGCCCCACCACATGGGGCACCGGGCGAGGGATATAGCCCATCAGTGACTCCCC
>JBCCAG010000893.1:0-1790 GCA_039814955.1 Cyanobacteria bacterium P01_A01_bin.135 | reverse complement strand
GCTGGCTTTAAGCTTTGATGTCCCTGGAATTTTGTTGAACAGCCCCATGACATCCGTATCTAACCGAGGTTCCTCACCGATACGGATGCCCGCGGTCTGAAGCCGCCGCGCTAGGGTTGGCATCTCCTCAGCCAGGAGCTGGGCAGTGCGGGGAAGATCCTTAAGCGCATTGGCCGTGAGCGCACCCGAGGTTCCGAGTCCTGCGATCGCCGCTTGCCACGCTTCCAGCGCTGCAGCTGTTTGATCAATGCTCTGCTGAGCCTGTTGAAGCGCGTCCGTCCCCGTCGTGACAGCAGACTCGGCTGCTTGCTTCGCTGCGGCGATCGTGTTATCGACGTTTGTTTCAAGCTGCTGCTTTGCTTTGGAAATAGCATCCAACATCTGCTTCATTCGGTTGCGGAGAGTGATTGAGTCGTATAGCAAACATCCTGATGCCTGAGGACATTTGCGCGTTCGGTTGCCATAGGCACCGTCAAGCTTTTAGCTGGTTCTGCTGTCTTAAGCAGCAGAACCAGCTAAAAGCTTGGAGATGGGCTATTAAACCAATTATTCGTTTTGTTTACAGGCTATGCTCTGAACGACTAAGGTTTTTATGACACCTTTAGAGTCCGATGAAGACTCTTGCCTTCTGCAGGAAAATCACAATCTACCCGCGACGTAAATCATCACAGATTGACTTTTAGCGCAAGCAATTCCCTAGGCGACCTCCAGCCATGCAAATTAACCTCAATATCTGGCGACAGCCCAGCCTCAATAGTCCGGGCAGCTTTGTTCATTACACCGTCAGCGATGTCACCCCCGACCTCTCTTTTCTAGAGGTTCTCGATAGGCTCAACGAACAGCTCACGGCAGCGGGCGATCGCCCCGTAGAATTTGACCACGACTGCCGGGAGGGCATCTGTGGCTCCTGCGGCATGATGGTTAATGGCCAGGCCCATGGTCCCCAGCAGCGCACGTCAGTTTGCCAGCTCTACATGCGCCACTTCCAGGATGGGGACACCATTACCCTAGAGCCTTGGCGAGCTAGGTCCTTTCCCGTGGTAAAGGACCTAGTGGTAGACCGCTCCGCCTTCGACCGGATCACGGCGGCGGGAGGCTATATTTCAGCGCAGACGGGAGCGGCACCGGAGGCGAGTGCGGTGCTGGTGGAGAAAGCTAAAGCTGACACCGCGTTTGACTACGCGACCTGTATCGCCTGTGGGGCCTGCGTCGCAGCCTGCCCTAACGCGTCGGCCTCCCTGTTTACCGCGGCCAAGGTGTCCCACTTGGCGCTGCTGCCCCAGGGCCACCCGGAGCGTCAGCAGCGGGTGGTGGCAATGACGGAGCAGATGGCGGCGGAGGGGTTCGGGGACTGCTCCAACCATGGGGAGTGCCAGGCGGTATGCCCGAAGGGGATATCGGTTGAGGCGATCGCGCAGATGCGGCGGGAGTATGTGAGGGCGAAGCTGCCCTGGGGCTAGCCGAGTGCTAGACCACGTCATCGGCAAAGAACTTGCCGGTTACCCGCTCGTATTCATCTTCTAGTCGCCGCGGGGGCCAGTTCTGGGGATAACATGGTATTCTCCTGTGGCTTTCGCAATTTTAATTTCGTCGTAGCTCTGGCTGGCTAAGCGTCGATAAATCCCTTCACCATCGCCACTACTGGCTTTACCGCAGGGTGATCGATCGCTTCTTCGAGGGCGGTGGTGCCGCCTTCCTTGAGGGCATTGACAACGCGCTTCTTGAGGGTGGGATTGTTCTCAATCGCTTCCACAGTTTTGGCGCTGATCATGGCCTTGCCGGTGGGGGTG
>JBCCAG010000309.1:0-5016 GCA_039814955.1 Cyanobacteria bacterium P01_A01_bin.135 | reverse complement strand
TTTTGGCTGAGTGCAAACCACCAAGAGTATTCTTGACACCCTCATTAATCGCGCGATAGTAGCCAATCGTACTTTCCCAACTCATACCACCCAAAAGACCAATTGTTTTCAAGCTACCTCCTGATGCGCTTTGGCAATATACCTGCGTATTCAAAGCTCAGATATGACGGACAACACCCGCTTCCTGCAGCTTACCAGTTGCAATGGTCTCCTTTACACTACTCATCTGAAATCAGCCGCTTCCCCAAACTTACCGCCGCATCCTGCGCGAACCCCAGCCGCTCATAAAAGGCGATCGCCTGCAAATTATCCTCGCGAATCTGCAAGCTCACCTTAGGGCAGCCCGCCGCCAGTAGCCGCGCCTCCGCCTGCCGCATCAGCTCCCGCCCGTGACCGGCTCCCTGATACTCCGGGGCCACCGCCAGATAGTTAATCCACCCCCGATGCCCGTCGTAGCCCGCCATCACCGAAGCCATCACCTGTCCCCGCACAATGCCAATCAAAAACCACTCCGGCTGCACCGTCAGCTTACGCTGAATATCCTTGTGGGGGTCGTTCCAGGGCCGCGTCAGCCCAACGCGCTGCCAAAGTGCCACCACGGCAGGTTCATCCTCAAGCTGAAAGGGGCGAATCAACATGATTACAAGGCGATCGCCTTAGAACTATTTCGACTATTATGCCAAGCCGCCTTTGATTCGCCTTACCCATCTCGGCATCCGTCAGGTGCCGGAAGGGGCAGCTAATTCCAGCAACTTTTGCTTAGGCCTCCGCCAGCGCTGCCTCCCGGGACTGCTCCCCAAGGGTAGCCACCTTCCGCAGCCGCACACCGCTGGAGGGGGCCATGGTGCCACCCCGCCGTTGGGGAATCACCACCTGGTTGCTGTCCAGCTCTAGCGCGCATTCCCCCAGAATGGTGTCGAGCACCAGGGCCATTTCGTACATGGCCAGCGCCGCCCCCACGCAGCGCCGCGCCCCCGCACCAAAGGGCAGAAACTCGTAGGGGGTAAATTGCCGCTCTAAAAAGCGCTCGGGCCGGAACTGGTGGGAGTTGGGGTACAGCTCGGGGTGGTGATGCAAGAGGTAAATGCAGGCCATCACTAGGGTGCCGGGCTGCAGCTCCACATTCATCAGTGTCACTGGCTGCTCCACTTGGCGGGGTAAGGTGACTAGGGCCACGGGGTAGATGCGTAGGGTCTCGTTGCATACGGCGGTCAGGTAAGGCCGCTTGGCGATCGCCATGAAGTCATCCCCTGCCCCGGCCGCTCGCTCCGCCAGCAGCTTCTGTCGCACTTCCGGGTGGTGGTGCATCCAGTACAGCGCCCAGGCCAGGGCTGTAGCCGTGGTCTCGTGACCTGCCACCAACAGGGTCATCAACTCGTCATGCAGCTCTTCGTCCGTTAGGCCGTTGCCGGCTTCATCGCGGGCCAGCATCAGCAAGGTAAGCACATCCTTGCGATCGGGGTCTAGATTGACGCGGCGATCGCGGATCTCGGCGTACAGCAGCTGGTCGGTCTCTTCTACAATTCGCTTGGTGCGACCACCGGGGCTCAAGGGGCCAATATCTACCATCAGCTGCGGAAAGAAAACCAGCAGGGAGCTGAGGGGGGAGCTGGCCAGGTCTAGCCGCTCCGCCAGCAGCGCCTCTAACTTGCGGTAGCGTTCCCCTTCGTGGAGGCCAAACACCGCCTGCAGAATCACCCGCATGGTAATGGTTTGCATGGCGTCCCGGGCCGTGAAGGTTTCGCCCAGGGGCCAACCGGCCACCACCTGCCGGGTAATCTGACAAATCAGCTCGCCGTAGGCCGTCATCCGCTCCCCGTGAAAGGGCGGCATGATTAACCGGCGGCGATCGCGGTGCGGTTTACCGCTGAGGAGAATCACTGACCGCTTGCCGAACAGGGGCTCTGCTAGCTTATTTGCCTCACCGGGGGCAGAGAATAGCGAGCCATTATCGCGGGTGAGCAAATACTGCACCGCCTTGGGATGGCTGACCATCACCAGCGGGGTATCTTCCATAGGGACGATTGCGGCCTTGAAGAGGTCACCGAAGCGGCTAAAGTTAGTCTCCATGTAGCCAATCGGGTTCAGTACCCACTGCAGCAGTTGGGCTAGGGCAGGGGCTTGGGGGGAAGGAATTGTCGCCATTTTCGATTCATCAACTCGCCTGTAGCGATTCTAGGTCTTTTAACTAGAAGCGGAGCAGGCTATGCCCAGGCAATCTGCGCGTAGTAAGTCTGCGCGTATAAAACCTGAATAAACGACGCTGTCCGGGTAAGGGTCTACAGTCCGGGTAAGGGTCCACAGGCAGGCAATACGGCCTCATAGGGTATCACTATGATTGTAGCGACTAACCATTTATAGAAGGATTTTTGTTATGAGCTCTCTGCGTTTGGCCCAGGCGATGGGCACTCTGGCGACTTTGATTGCCATCGGCGCTGTAGGCATACTCGGGCAGGCGAGGGCTGTTGCGCTGCCGGACGTCGAAAAAGCGAGCGCCAGCCCTCTAGAATCCTATGGCCTCAAGAACAACAATGAGCAGTACGCCCAGGCGCGGGCGGAGCTGCCGGAAGACTACTACACTCTCTATCGCGTCGTCGAGCGCATCTCTCGCGCCAATAATTTGGATTCCCGGCCCTGGCGGGTTGTCATTGCCCCTGAGTATGACATCAACGCCTTCGCCACCGATGTCAATCTATTGGCGTTCTACAACGGCTTGCTGGATCAGATTGACGGCGACCCCAACGCGCTCGCCTGCGTCGTCGGCCATGAAATGGCCCACCACACCGAGGAGCATATCGCCCTGGCTGAGGCGGAGCGAGAGATGCGGCTTCAGACCCTGCGGGAAGAAGCGGTTGCCGAGGTGGCGGCGGAAGAAGAAGACCTCGAAGATGACCTGCGGGAAATGGGAATCGGTGAGTGGGTGTCTGGCAATGCCGGTACCCTCGCCTCTGTGGCCGGCCGTCAGGCTGGCGGTATCGGCGGCTTGGTGGGCGGCATCATCGGCGGGCAGATCCGTCGGGACCGGCAGCGGCGGTTAGACGCCGCCGTTGAGCGCGTCAACGCCATCTATGAGGAAAAGGAGGCCCAGTTTCTCGCCGAGGAAACCGAGCGCAACCACAGCCACGAGTTTGAAGCCGACGCAGTGGGCTATCGGTATATGGTCCGGGCAGGGTTTGACCCCCAGGGCTGCAACACCATGCTGGGGGCGCTCAACCGGATTCCGGGGAGCCAACGGGACAGCGCCACCCATCCGGCTATCCCCTCCCGCCTCAGCGCCATCGATGCGATGCCGGCCCAGTCCCCAGTTGCCACCCTCCAGGCCGAGGGCAATGCCAATCTCGCCGCCAGTCCTGCGGCCCTGACCTACGATTTATCCCGCGATGGGGGCTCCCTGAGGGTCAACTCCCAAATGGGAAGCAGCGACATCGACGATCTGCTGCCGCAGTAGTGGACTGACGCTAGAACCGGGAGCTATTGCGGCAGAGCGGTACAATGCCAATGCGGCTTAACCTTCTATAGCCTTGCCGCAATAGCTCCCACCCAAACGCAAGCCTGTGAGCCAAACCACCCTTAATATCACCGCGATCGCCATCTTCACTATCACCATGACCAGCCTAGTGGGACCCATGGTGGGGCTATCGCCAGCGGTGCCTGCCCTAATTGCCGCTGCCATGTTAGCGGCGGCGACGGTGGATCGCTTTGGCTGGGAGGGCAAGGGGGGTACCCTATTCATCGACTGGTTTGCCCAGTTTTCTCCGGAGCACCGGCAGCGGGTGCTTCACCACGAGGCGGGCCACTTTTTAGTGGCGCACTTGATGGGTATCCCCGTGACCGGCTACACCCTCAATGCCTGGGATGCCTTTCGCCAAGGGCAGGGGGGGCGAGGCGGCGTTGCCTTTGCTACCCAGGAGGTGGAGGGCTACCTGCAGCGGGGGAACCTGCCGGTAAGCGTGGTAGAGCGCTACAACGCCGTCTGGATGGCCGGCATTGCCGCTGAACAGCTGGTGTACGGCAATGCCCAAGGCGGCGGCGATGATTGCCAAAACGTGCGGCAGCTCTGGCAGCAGCTAGGCCAGCCTGGGGATGCCGAAACCCGCATCCGCTGGGGAGCACTGAAGGCCAAAACTCTGATTGAGACTCATCGGGTGGCATACGATGCCTTGGTGCAGGCGATGGATCAGGCTGAGCCGCTGGAGCGCTGCCTAGCGATCGTTAGCACTACCGATACGGCGAATCCGGTTTAGCGTTAGCTCCATCATCTCAGTTTGGCTAGCGCGCTGCGCCCCGAGCTGGAGTTTGTGCCGATTCAGCGGATGCGGCCGGGGACGGAGATTGTGGTGAGCGGGTCGCGGGCGACGACGTGGGCGCCAGATCTGATGGTGGTGGGGGAGGAGCTAGCCGCTGGTGGCGTGGCTGTCTGAGGAGATGGTTTCTCGCGGGGGGCAACGGGTTGAGTCGGAATTGTTTGCGGGGTTAGTGGTTACAGGAGAGGAGATTTTGCGGGCGGGGCGGTAAGTAGAAGTACAGTAGGTCGGGTTGGAGCGTCAGTGTAACCCGACGTGCCATGAAGAAGCGATCGCTCAAGCTAGAAGCGATCGCTCCCTGTGGCGCTATGCAAGCATATCCCTTCCCTAGGCAATCACGATGTTGAGGGAGGCGATACTGAGCCCTACTGCATTCCTGGTTGTGCTAACGCTATTTACCGTTGCCAACTGGATTGGCCCAACATGGTCATGAGGAGAGGCATCAAAGAAGAGGCCACCTGTTACTTGGTCATAGGTAAACTGTCTGGACGAGCTGGCTCCGAAGGATGACGCGATGAAGATGGAATCGCCCTCCAAGGTGTTGAAATCCTGAATCACATCAATACCATCAGTGCGGCGCTCAAAGACAAATTTGTCTGCGCCTGTGCCTCCTTTTAGGGTGTCGTTACCGGCACCGCCAATTAGCTTGTCATTGCCATGCCCACCCACTAACAAATCATTGCCGGTCCCGCCAATTAGCTTGTCATCGCCA
>JBCCAG010000591.1:0-3169 GCA_039814955.1 Cyanobacteria bacterium P01_A01_bin.135 | reverse complement strand
GCAACTAGGGTATCGAAAGATCCGTTGGCGATCGCCACATCGACGATAGTGCCTGATGTGGACTCGGGAGCGGCAGCAACGGGTTCGCTGGAGGTGGGGGCTTCGGCAGGCGGCGCGGAAGCCGTTTCTGGAGCGTCGCCGCTGCAGGCAACAGCCACCGGCAAAATTAGCAGGGCCGCAAAGCCTGCTACCTTACGGCGGGATTGAGACAAGATTGAAAATTTCATGGAATTCCTTGAGTTTGAGTGAGTATTAGAAACAGTTTGCGGGGAGGCCATCAGTAAGCGAGCTGGCATTGGCGGTCGCCACCATTCACCTATGGCCATTACTTAGTCGTAGAGACTGCTAACGCCGAGCTGCGCCGCCAATTGCTGCTGCAGCAAGGCTGGAATACATCCATGGTTAAGCCCAAATATTAAAAAAATGTAAAATTGCTCTGCGTCTGCGAAGAAAGCCTCGCTTTATCTGTCTTAGGGCATAGATCCCTGCAGCGGTTTGCCTCGCTTTCGGGCCTCATGCACTGGCCTCATGCACTGGCCTCATGCACTGGCAGAAGCAACGTAATTCTTGTTCCCCCACTGGGCTCGCTGTCAATTTGCAGGATGACGCCCTGCATTTGACAGACCTGCTGGGCGATCGCCAGGCCCAGTCCCAAGCTTCCCCTGGGCCTGGCGCTACTGGCCCGGTAAAACCGCTGCGTCACTTGCTCCAGCACCGCTGGCTCCATACCAGGCCCGTGATCATAAACCCCCAGCGGGACGTAGGGCCTGTCTTCGCGGGTAACTGGCGATCGCACCTCGATCACAACGCCTTTATCGGAAGGGGCATAGTTCACGGCGTTGTCCAGCAAATTCAGCACCACAGCCCCAATCAGAGCCGGATCAACCCAAACCTTGGGTAGGCCCTCGGCGGCATTGAGGTGCAGCATTGTCTTGGCCCGGACTGCCATGGGCTCTATCCGCGAGAGGCACTCCTGCGCAATTGCGGTTGCGGATACCGCCTGGGGCTCCATCTGCAGCGTTCCCGCATCGGCTTCCGCCAGGAATAAGAGCTGCTCCACCAGCTTGGTCAAAAAGTCGGTTTCGCGGTTGGCGCGCTGGAGATACTCCTCGGCCTGTGCCCCCACGACTAAACCGTCCAGCACGGCTTCTATCTCTAACCGTAGGCTTGCCAGCGGCGTTCGCAGGTCGTGGGAGACATTGGCCACCAGCTCTCGCCTCGAGGTTTCCTGCTCCTGGAGCGATCGCAGCGTCTGCGCCAGCCGCGCCGCCATCTCGTTGAGCAAGGTCCCTAGCTCCGCCAGCTCATCTTTGCCGTGAATCTGCGAGCGGGCATCGTAGTCTCCGGCCCGGAGCCGCATGGCTTGCCTGCGGAGCAGCGAGAGCGGCTGGGTGATGCTTCTTGAGAGGAAAAGGGCGGCGATCGCGCTGGTGCCCGTGGCAATCACGGCGATGGTAATTACCCGGTTGTTGACCTGCTGGGCAAAGGCTCTGGGCTGCCGCAGCGGCATCGCCACATAGATGGCACCGGCAGGCTGGGTGGACTCGCCCAAGTATACCGGCGCGGTGGCGTATAGCCACCAGGGGTATGTCGGGTCGTCGGGCACTCGAAACTGACCTGACTGAGGACCGATGGCTAGCGTATTGCCAATCAAATCAGCGGGTAGCTCAACCACGCCCGCCCCGTGGAAATCCTCGCCCCGCAGCCGCTCTTGGCCGTCTGCATCAAAGATAATCGTCTGCAGCAGCCCCTCTTTGGCCGTCAAGCTGCTCAAATGCTGCAGCATCTCAGCGTCGTTCCAGGTTAGAGAGGCCGCTTCGCGAAATACGTCAGCGGTGCGGGTGAGCTGCAGCTTGGCGTCATCAACAAAAAAGCGCTTGAGCGAGCGGTCTAGAACTAAACCCAGACCCAGTAAGCTGCCCGCTGTAAGGCCCAGCAAAATTAGACTTAGACGGGTCGAAACGCTATGCCATTTCACCATTCCCATTAGACTTCTGGAGCCTTAAACCGATAGCCAACACCCCAGACCGTCTGGATGTAGTCGGGTCTTGACGCGTCCACTTCAACCTTAGCCCTCAGCTTGCGGACATACACATCCACAATCCGGGTGTCGCCATCGTAGCCATAACCCCAGATGCGCTCAAGCAGCTCTTCTCGGGAGTAAGCGCGCCCTGGCACCGCTGCGAGCTGGCTCAGCAGGTCGAACTCTTTCCCCCGCAGGTCCAGCGGCTCACCGTTGAGAAACGCCAGACGGCGATCGCCCTCAATTGTGAGGCCGCTGCGGTGGCTGATATCCCGGTACCCGGCGCTGTAGGAGCGCCTCAGCAGCGCGCTCAAGCGGGCCATCAATTCCTTAGCGCTAAAGGGCTTGGTGAGGTAGTCATCAGCCCCCATGGAAAGGCCACGAATGCGATCGCGCTCTTCTACCCGCGCCGTCAACATCAAGATGGGAACAAAGCACTCCATTCGCCGCAGCTGCTGGCAAACCTCAAAGCCATTGGTGTCCGGCAGCATTACATCCAGCACAATCAGATCGGGGTGGCAGCTCTTGACCTGAGCGATACCGGCTTCAGCGCTGTGGGTCAGCAGACACCGCCACCGCTCTCTCTGGATGTAGAGCTGCAGGGTTTCGCTTAGGTTCTCATCATCCTCGATTACTAAAATAGTCTTCACGGGTATTGCTAAGTAGGACGCTACAAGAGAACTTGACACGAGGAGACAAGGCTCATACTGGGTCGGCTGCAACGCTATCGCATCCGCAATAAGCCACCGGTAGGCACTGCCGCCCCCTACTCGTAATGCCATGGTGAGCTTCGCCCTTTTTGGCATCCTCCATTGTCTGCCAAAAATGTTAAACCGGTGTGAATCTTGCCGCCCTTAAGTTGTCATTGTTTTGCCACTGATTTTGTCATCGATTTGAGGCGTGCCGATTCATCTCCTTCGATTGATGCCGGGAGCCGCAAACCTTTTTACGCTGAAGCAATAGATTTCTCTCAAGACTCCTCATGACACAGCTTCGCGGCAAGCAGCGGGCATTTGGTCCCTACGGTACGCAGCCACGATGGACCCAGGGTAATAAGGATGGTGTCGGCACGGCTTACTCTATGGCGAGCCGCGTCTGGTTTACTCTGTGGAACGGGGTACTCACTGAGCTGTACTTTCCCACCAT
>JBCCAG010000163.1:0-6758 GCA_039814955.1 Cyanobacteria bacterium P01_A01_bin.135 | reverse complement strand
TGGTTGACGGCACCGCAAAAATATCTGGTTACGCTGGCTCCGGCAGGCCATGGCTCCGCTAATCAGTCAGAGCCCCTGGAGGAAAATCTAGCCAACAGCCTCCTGACCGGCCCAAATACGACTCTGGGCAGCGCCTACACCCGTGCTTTGAGCGTGGCTTTTATGGGAGTACATGTGGGAGATGAAACCAGCTATGGCCCCTACTTGTCTGCGGCCTACACCGCCCACATGAGCCAGGACCCAATGCAGGTCAATTTAGTGACAACCTCAGTGGCAGCCGAACTAGAGCAGGATTGAGGGCTAGGCATTAGCTCTCTAGGGGGAGTAGCCCCGTTATCATTAGCGCCTCCGCCGTCGCTTCCATCCCCGCTTCCGACGGCACAAACACCACAAAACCGTCTCGTCCTCGGGTCAGCAGCACCCGGTAGCTGTTCAGCCGCAGCCGCCTGGGGTCAGCCACATTCTTCTGCCGCCCGCGACTGATCCAGCGCCCTCCCTCCCACAGCAGGTCATTCCCCCAGCCCACCACCGGAAAGTCCAGCTCCAGCCCCTGACAGCCAAACTCGGTGACAGCGCTATCCAGGGCGCAGCAGGACAGGGGGGAATCGGGCGGGTCGATATACCAAGGGCCAGGTTTCACCCGCCGGGTGGCCAGATAGTCGTTGGGGAGGCCGTAGTCCGCCAGGTTGCGGGCCCGGGAGGAGGCCATCAGGCCATAGCGCTTGGCGGTCTCGCCCGCATAGCGATCGCGGCAGTAGGCTTTGGCCTGCGCCAAATCTCGGGTCAGGTAGGCGGAAAAGCCGTCGGCCTGTAGGCGGGGCATCAGGGCCGCTGCTGCCTCAAGCTCTCCGTCTAGCAGGTGGGCCACCCAGGTCTGCAGGTCCTTGGCCCGGTGAGAGCGCAGGGAGGTGGTGAGGTTAAAGCGATCGTTCGCCTGAATCTGCTCATCGGGCAGGGCGGTGAAGTGGCTGGCCTGCTCCGGGCTGCAGTGGACTTGCCAGGTGCTGCCGCCTTCAGTAACAGAAGCGATCGCCGCGTTCCACTGCTCGGTGCCTTCTTCTTCCCCCACGTGGATCTCCTGGCCTTCGCCAATTAGCCCCAGCACAATGCACCAGTCGGGGATGCGCTCAGCAATGGTGAGCACCGCCCCCGCCGCCGCCGACTCGATGCCGTACTTCTCCGCCATCCGCTCCGCGTCCCAAGCTCGCTGGGCCTCGTCAAACACGATGATGTGCTCGGCGGGGGCCGTTTGGCGGCGCACCTGGTGCTGGATATAAAAGTTGCGGATGGACTGTACAAATACCTTGCTCTTGAGGGCGTACTGCAGCACCTGAATCAGGGGCCCATTGCCGGACAGAAACACGGCACTGGCCCCCTCATCTCGTTCGTCGTGGGTTTGGCCAGGATACTGGTGGACAAACTGCAGCCCCACCAAGGTTTTACCCGCGCCCGGCACCCCGGTCACCAGGACTAAATGCCGCTCCTGCTTCGCCGCTGCCTGGGCCGCGAGCTGATGCAGGTAGTCCATCACCTCCGGGATACGGGCGCTGCGGGCGCGCTTGATGTCGGGCAGGGGCTCGTGCTGAAAGATTTGCCGTGCCGCTTGGATGACGGTGGGCAGCGGCGCATAGTCAGCCTGCACCCAGGCTTCGGGGTCAATATCGGGTTTACCAGTTGGGAGGGACTGCAGATAGGAGGGGATATTCTCGGGGTAAAGCACCAGCGGGGTATCGGCACCGGGGGGCTCCCCCTGCCCCCGCGTCGGTACCAGGATGGGGATTACGGGGCGATCGCGGCAGCCTCGGTGATAGTCGGCCAAATCGCGGGCGTAGGCCACCGCCTGATCGCGATCGCTGCTGGTGGCTCTGGGCTTCTGCTTGAATTCCAGGACCAGTACCTGCCCTTCAGCCAGAATGACTAAATCGGGGCGTCGCCCCCCTTCGCGGGGCAGCTCGTACTCAAAGACTAAGGTCCAGGCTTTGCTGCTGGGGCGCTGGGCGGCAGCTTCGAGGGCGGTCTGCATCACTTGGTAGCTGTCTTCCCAGGCCTGTCGTTGGGTATGGGTGGCCTGCTGAGCGTAGAGGGTGGTGTAGTTTTGGCTAAGGGTTTTGAGCCAGGGTTCCAGCGGGGTGTGCAGAAAGGTAGCGACATCGCCCATCCAGCCGTAGGGGGCGGCGATGGCAAATAGATCAAGCTGGGGGCTAGACATTAGCAATTACAGTAGGTTGAGACGGGCGTAGGGACATGGCACTGCCATGTCCCTGCAAAATGTATGACTCCCAGCGACTGGGAGGCCGGGTTAGAGCGCCAGCGTAACCCAACGCCAATGGTAATGAGGTTGGGTTGACGCCAAGGAAACCCAGCCTACGGGTGCTGGCCAGCAGCCGGATCCGGCAGCTTTAAGGTCGCCAGCTCCGCCAGCAGCACAAACAGCGCCGAGGTCCACAGGCACCCTACCAGGCCATACAGTTGAAAAATAAGCCCCGAAAGGACAGTTCCTGCCAGCCGTCCGCCAGAGTTGGCCATGTAGTAAAAGCCTACATTCAGCGCTACCTTGTCATCCTCGGTATAGGCCAGCACCAGGTAAGAATGCACCGCCGAGTTGAAGGCAAACACCACGCCAAAAGCCAGCAGCCCCACCACAATGGTGCGCCCCGGCGGCAGTCCCGCCTGGAGTGCGAGGGCGATCGCCGCCGGCATGGCCGTCAAAAAACCGGTCCAAAAGCGGATGGTGCCCGCCTTGGGGGTACCCGCGCCAAACCGCTTCAGCAGCGCCGGAGCCAGGGCCTGCACGGTGCCATAGCCAATCACCCACAGGGCCAAAAAGCCCCCCACCTGCTCAAACCGCCAGCCCAGCTCGCGGTACAAGAACACCGGCAGCCCTACCACAAACCACACGTCCCGCGCCCCAAACAAAAAGAACCGCGCCGCCGATAGAATGTTGATTTCCCGGCTTTTCGAAAAGAGCTGGCTGAACTTCACCTTGGCGTTAATTTTGCCCATCCCCGAGGGCAGCCAGCGGCCAGAGATGAACACCAGCAGCAGGGCCCCCGCCATTATCAGCAGAGCGTTTACATAGCCGACGGTAGCCAGCAAAACGCTGCCCACAAAAAAGCCCAGTCCCTTCAGGGCGTTCTTGGACCCGGTGAGCACCGCCACCCACTTAAACAGCGCCGACTGCGCATCCTTGGGAATTACCAGCCGGATGGCGCTTTTAGAGCTCATTTTGGTGAGGTCTTTGGCCACGCCGCTCAGCGCTTGGGCGAACATCACGTAGGGAATAGCCAACGCCAGTGCCCAGGTCTCATTCACCGGGGTCATCAGTAGCAGGGCCCCCACCTGCAGGGCAATGCCGCCGTACAGGGTCAGCTTCACCCCGGAGCGTGACCCAATCCAGCCGCCGATGAGATTGGTGACTACCCCAAAGATCTCGTAGAACAAGAACAGCATCGCCACCTCAAAGGGCGAATACCCCAGGGTATGGAAATACAGCAGCACCAGCATCCGCAGCGCCCCGTCGGTGAGGGTGAACCCCCAGTAGGCGGCAGTGACCAGAGCGTAGTTGCGGATACCGGCGCGGTCGATAGTGGTGGTAGACATGGGCGATCGCGGTTAATTCAATAAAGTAGCCACTTTTCGCGCTAGCTCCGCCATTCGGTTCGAGTAGCCCCACTCGTTGTCATACCAGGCCAGCACCTTCACCTGGGTGCCGTTTACCACCATGGTGGAGAGGGCGTCAACAATACCGGAGCGGGGGTCGTCTTTGTAGTCTACGGAAACCAGGGGCCGCTCCTCGTAACCCAAAATCCCCTGCAGCTCCCCTTCCGCCGCCGTTTTGAACATCTGGTTCACCTCCTCTGCCGTAGTAGGCCGCGCCACCTCAAACACGCAGTCGGTCAGGGAAGCATTCAGTAGCGGTACCCTCACCGCTAACCCGTTGAGCTTGCCGTTCAGTTCTGGGTATATCATCCCGATGGCGGTGGCGGACCCGGTGGTGGTGGGAATTAGGGATAAGCTGGTAGCCCTTGCCCGCCGCAAATCTTTGTGGGGGGCGTCGACGATGGTTTGGGTGTTGGTGTTGTCGTGGATGGTGGTAGTCACGCCGTGCTGGATACCCAGTCCCTGGTGAATCACCTTGACTACGGGGGCCAGGCAGTTGGTGGTACAGGAGGCGGCGGTGAGCAGGTGGTGTTCGCTTGGGTCATACAGGTCGTCATTGATGCCGTAGACGATGTTGAGTGCCCCCTGCTTGACGGGGGCGGCGACGATCACTTTTTGGACGCCGCGCTTAAAATAGGGCTCCAGCAGTTCTGGGGTACGAAACTTGCCGGAGCACTCCAGCACAATATCAACGCCCAATTCGTCCCAAGGCACTTCGCCAGGGGTGGCGTATTCGCTGAAGCTGAGGGGGGTGCCGTCGATGGTGAGGCGATCGCTCCCTGCCACTTCCACCGCCGGGCCCCAGCGACCATGCACCGAGTCGAATTTGAGCAGGTGGGCCGCGGCGGCGCTACCGCCTTTGATTTCGTTGATGTGGGTAAAGCTTAGCTCAGGCCAGCCCCAAGCGGCTCGCAGTACCAGCCGGCCAATGCGCCCAAAGCCATTGATGGCAACGGTGGTCATGTCCTGCCTCCCAAAATGGTTTTGGCACTGCTGGGTTTGACAAGCTGATAGAGGCGTGCCAGCGACCAGCGCCGCTATATTACATTGAGCAAAGCGGCGATCGCAAACCTCGTTGGGGTTGAAGGGCTGTCAGGCGAAGTATTCTAATATTTCTGTTGTGGGGGGGAGTAGACTTACTCCAGCCCACACCCCTCGACACAAGAGCCCTGGGAGTCAAACGCCATTGTTCTGCCGCTGAGAGGCAAGTGAACCGGCCTCTCCGTTGCCGCCAGGAAGATAGCCGTCCGCGTCCCCGGCTGAGGTACCCCATTCACCGTTGCCGCTTCGTTGGCGTGGGAGGGAATTACCGCAGTGGGCTGCACCAGCTCGCCAATCACATAGGCCGCTTCTACGGGCCCTGTCGTAAAGGTATCGCCAATATTGATCACCGCCAGCTCCGTACCGTACTGGTCGCGCACCACGGTTTGCTGCTCTGCCGTCACCCCCGTATCGCCCGAGAGGTAGACCACCAGCCCGTTAGAGAAGGTGACCACATAGCCTGTGGGTGGCCCTACATAGGCCGTCAGTCCCGCCGCGCTGAGCATTTCCCCCAGCTCCCCTTCAATGAAGTCGCCGCTGAGGCCGTTGGAATGGACGGCGGGCACCGTAGTAATGCTGACCCCCTCAATGTTGCGCGATGCCCCAAAGCGCACCAGCTGCACCGTTTCGGGGTCGCCCCCCAGCGCCTCCACCCGGTTGGCGAAGAATTTGGCCATCTCGCTACCCACCACAATGTTGGCCCCGTTGGCCACGGCAATTTCCACGCTGTTGGAGTAGGGGGTGGTGGCCACATCGGTTTGGGGGGCGTCGCAGCTGCCCTGATTCACCGCTTCAATACGGCGATCGCCCAGGTGGTCCCCATGCACATGGCTCACCAGCACCACATCCACATCCCCCAGGCGCGGGTCATCAGCACCGGCCACCGTCCGTCCCGCATCGTAGAGGATGCGCAGGCCGTTGGGATCTTCCAGCAACAGGGCGCGATCGCGGGCGCAAAATTCACCGTCGTGGCTGCCGAGGGGGGTGATTTTGACGACGTCGCTGGCGGTTGCTGGTGACCAGGGCCATAACGCCAGTGAGAGAGCCGCTGCGGCCACCAAGAGGAGAGCTAGAACTTGCCGTCGTGCCATAGATTGCGATCGCGAGATTACGCCTCTCACAATACCAAGAATTGCCGGACTGGTTTAACACTCGGCCAGCGGTCCGAAGGCAGGGGCGTAGTCCCTTTAAGAAAAGTAGTGATTAGTAACAATGATCGCCCCCCGGCCCCTGAAGCAGATTCAAGGGTGCTAGACTCGCCTCTGTCGGTTCTAGCGGGGAGCAGCCGCTGGAGGAAATGGGGAAAGTGCAGTGAAAGTCTGCCGCTGTCCCGCAGCTGTCATGGGGCAATTGCCCCTTAGCCAGAACGCCCGCCGATGCTCAACTCAATCTGCGAGGTACAGATGAATATCGCTTTATCCTTGAGGACTCTCAAGACTAGTCTTTTGCGTCCCTATGCTGTTGTTCTGGCGGCGATCGCCGGGATGCTCCTTGTCGCCAGCCCAGCTCTGGCTCACCACCCCTTTGGCGGTGAAACCCCCGACAGCTTTCTCACCGCCTTCTTGTCGGGCCTGGGGCATCCCGTCATTGGGCTTGATCACCTGGCTTTTGTGATTGCAGCAGGGCTGCTGGCAGCGGCGATGGGCCGAAGTTTGAGCATTCCCGCTGCCTTTGTGGTGGCTTCCCTTGCTGGCACGGGGCTTCATCTATTAGCTTTAGATCTACCTATCCCTGAGCTAATTATTTCGGCGTCGGTACTGGTATTTGGCGGTTTGCTAGCCCTCAAGAATCGCCCTGGCGTTCCTGTGGCAATCGGACTGGCGGCGATCGCCGGAGTGTTTCACGGCTATGCCTACGGCGAGGCAATTGTGGGGGCGGAGATGGGGCCTTTGGTAGGCTACCTGCTGGGGTTTTCCTTGGTGCAGATGGCGATCGCCGCAGCCGCCTACTGGCTTGGCCGCCGGGTCACTGCTCACGCATCGGAGGCATCGGGGCTAGCGCTGCGATTTGCTGGATTCGCGATTTGCGGTGTGGGAGGAGCGTTTCTATCTAGCTTG
>JBCCAG010000021.1:0-15276 GCA_039814955.1 Cyanobacteria bacterium P01_A01_bin.135 | reverse complement strand
TCGAAGCCGAAATGCGGCGCATCATTCAGGCGAATCTGCAACAGCAAAGCTTGCGCGTGGAGGTGGATGCCAGTGGCGATCGCCTGGGTAAGCAAATTCGCACCGCTGAACTGGAGAAAATTCCGGTTGTTGCCATTGTGGGTAAACGGGAGGTAGATTCCCAGACTTTGAGTGTGCGAACCCGTCAGAGCGGTGATTTGGGAACGCTGACGGTGCTCGAGGTCGTGGAGAAACTGCAGAGGGCGATCGCTCAGAAAGCTATCTGTTAGTCATTATTTTCGGTTTCTAATCAGAGTGTGAGGCTCTACAAAGCTGTTCAAGCAACGAGGTAAACGCCCATGCCTACCGTCCAGCACTATGCGACCAACTATCTAGAAAACGTCAAGGTGACGCTGATTCCCTCGAGCCAAACTCTGGCGGCATCAGCGGTGGAATATTGCATCGCCAGCGGATATGTCAAAATCACGCCTGCTGATGGTCGCACCCTGATTACCCACATCAGCAACGTCGTCATTGAAATGGAGCCGTAACTCCTACTGATTAAATTCCATGTCTCAACACACGTTGTTTGTTTGCACCTCCTGCAATTTTGCCGCTGGCCAGCGGGAGCACCTGGGCCAGCGGGGAGGCCATCACCTGTGGCAGAGCTTGTTGAACTGTCAGCAGCAAGGGCAGCTCCCGCCGACCGTTAGGGTTCAACCCGTGGAGTGCCTCAGCGCCTGCAATCGGTTCTGCGCGATCGCCCTCGCCTCTCCCGAAAAGACAACCCTCATGTTTGGCGATTTGCCCGCTCTTGACAGCGCGATCGCCATTGTTCAGCTAGCGACTCAGTATGCGGCTAGTGGCGATGGGGTGATACCTCGTAAGGACCGTCCCGCCCTGCTGCAGAAAGGAATCCTCGCTCGCATTCCGCCCGTATTGCCGCCCCAACCCTGAACCATGTGCTAAAGTAAGTTCAATCCTGTTGAGAATTAATCTCATTTAGGAGATAGGTTGAGGCATGGCGACACCGCCTAATGTCCAAGCTGCGTTAGTCATCTTACGTCGATGAAGTGGAGCCCCACTTCTAAGTTTTATGCATGATCTCGCTTCTCTGCCTGCGGCTCCCAATCCCCCGATGATTCATCAATTCAAACGTCGGGAGATTATTCCCCTGCGGGAAAACACCCTCTGGCATTTCCAAGCCGGAGCGGCCCGCTTGCTGACTCTGTCTGAAGAAGGCACTGTCATCACCCTGGGGTTTTTGGGCGCGGGCGATTTCACGGGGCAGCCGCTGATTGGTATTCAGCCCTGCGAGTTGGAATGCCTGATGGATGTCGAAGCCGTTCGACTACATCTTGAGCAGTGTCGGGAACTGCAGCCAGTGACCATGGACCATCTGTATCAGATGCAGGCGCTAATTCGCATGCGACAGGGCAACATTGCCCAGCGGTTAGAACTACTGCTCGCTTGGCTGGGGCAGAAGTTTGGTTGTCCCAGCGAGGGTGGGCATCTGATTCAACTGCGGTTAACCCAGCAGGAACTGGCTGACACCATCGGCACCACCCGCGTGACGGTGACTCGGCTCATGCAAAATCTGGAACGGCAGGGCAGCCTCTACTATTCCCGAAGACAGCAGATTGTTTTACGACAACTCTGGTTGCGCGATCGAACAGCCTGGTTAAACCACTGCTCACATTCAACACCTCTGGGAAGTTCTAGAGCCCAGCCGAGTGGGCTTGCAGATTGATCGCTCTGGAAAGTGATTCATGCAAGTTGACGATATCGTGGGCCTACGGCAACCCTTTCGCCCAACTGCAACTAGCCTGGGCTGTTTCTCCTTTGGCAAAGTTGTTGGCATCATCCCTGGCATTACTGGCACAGATGTGCTGGTCCACCTCTGTAATGCCGATGGCTCCCAACTGTATACGGATGAGCTGGGCGACCAAGTTATCTACAGCTTCCGGCTCGATGAGACTCAACCGAATGGCGATCACCAGCAGAACCCGATCGCTGCCCGACAGCTTGACGGCGAACTTGGACTAGAATGATAACCATTATCGCTTCAGTCTGACATGCAGGTCAGATTTTCTGGCGGTAGATCATCCCATTGGTTCAGGCTGTCCCCATGCTGTCTCTCAAGCCCCTGGTAGAACTCCAGGTTCACCGATCCCTATCGGACTACATTACCGCTTTGGTCTGGTCGCCGGTCGGGAATCAGTTGGCGATCGCCTCTGGGGCAGGGGAGGTGGTTCTGTGGCAAGACTTTCAAGAAACGGTTCTCCAGACGGCCAGCGGCGCTTCCATCGATGTCCTGGGATTTTCCCAAGCGGGGCAGTGGTTAGCGGCAGCTGGGCAAGCTGGGGCGGTGACGATCTGGCGGCTTGCTGACTCACCTGAGCGGATAAAGACGCTGACCTGGGGTTCAACCTGGATCGATCGCCTGCAGTGGCATCCCCACTGGCCCTGGCTCGCCTATAACTGCGGCAAGACCGTTCATATTTGGGATGCGGACCAGGGTAAAACCCTAGCCACCCTGGAACTACCCGCCAATGTACAGGCTATAGGCTGGGCTCCTGACGGCGCTCACCTGGCGGTTTCGGCGCAACAACAGGTTTGCATTTGGGAAACCTCTCGCTGGGGTTCCCCTAAATATGAGTGGGTACTGGGGGCCGCCAGCCGGGTCTTGAGGTGGTCTGCTGAGGGAGCCTATTTGGCGTCGGCCAATCAAGATAACAGTGTCGGCGTCCTCACCTGGAACAATGTCCGCGCCCTAGCACAATCCCCAGAGAACCCATCGGAAATGCCCGCGATGCTGGGAGGCTTCCCCGGCAAGGTACGGCAGCTCGCCTGGGCTGATATTCCCGATGCCGATCGCTCCCCCATCTTGGCAGCGACCACGCGGAACCTGGTTGCCATGTGGATCCTGATTCCCGATGAGGGGTGGCAGAGTTGGCTACTGGATTTACACCAAGGGACCGTTCTGGATGTGGCCTTTCAACCTGAAACCGGATTGCTGGCCTCCCTATCGGAAGATGGCTGGATTTTGCTGTGGCAGGCTGCTGTAGAACCGGCTCAACTGCTGGAAGGCACAAAAGATGGCTTTTCCTGTTTATCTTGGCACCCCACTGGAGAGTACCTGGCGGCCGGCGGGCAGCAGGGTGAGGTGCTGGTGTGGGCCCTTTGCCCCGATGCCAGACAGCGACTTTTTCAGGAGCCGGAGGGGCTATCGTGAGCCTGGGGTCTCTCTTCCCGGCGCTAGGCGAAACCATTCGCTGCCCCTGCTGCCAGCGGGCTATTCCAGCACTGGTGTTGACGGATGCCTACCTCTGCCCTCACCACGGTCTGTTTGAAGTTGACTATGCTGAGAACGGCATCATTCACCTCGACACGGGGCGGCATTGGCGAGCCTGGCAAGGTCGTTGGTATCACCAGCACCAGCAGCGTCAGAGCCTACGGGCCGAAATTTTTGCAGCGCTAGATCATCTTCACCATCAGGGGTTTCATGCGACTGGAATAACCCTGGCCCAGCGGTACCGAGAGCTGGTGACCCCCTATCTGGAATCTGGGTCTGATTGGTTTCGCCAAATCTACTGCGGCAAGCTGCGGTTGTATGGGTTGCCGGTGACATTTCAGCCCGATACCCAGAGAGGTTCCCGGTGGCAGGCGATCGCCTTCGAGTTTGCCCGGGCTCCTGGCTCACCTAAAGCCTACACCCATTTCACCTGCACTCGTATTCGTGAGGGCGCGGGGAAATGAAGACTGGAAAATAAGGCAACCTTGGCGATATCGAGCAGTGATGCCTGATCACGCGGATACATAGGTGTGAGAGTAAATGACCTGAGCAGTATTGAGAATTTCGTCGCGGCGCAGCCAGTTGTCGCTTTTTTCAATCGCCTGTTTTTCTATCAGGTCAATGTCGCGCCCCGTCAAATCCGCCAGTTCGTACTCCATGTTGATGAGATCCAGCAGGGTCCAGGGAGCGTCGGGAGTAAAGGTGACGAGCACATCGATATCGCTGTCGGGACGGAAGTCGTCTCGCAGAACGGAGCCAAACAATGCCAGCTCCGTTATCTGCCATTTTTGGCAAAAGCATTGAGTGGCGTCGGGTGCTATACCAATCTGAAGGCTATTCATGCTGCAATTCTAGAAAGTGACGATAGCGGCCAGCCACGTAGCTCAACTTTAGCCTGCATCGAGGAGCAACCAGGCACTAGCATCCTGAATTTGGCACCCAGAGCGTTAGCACAGTTGCTTAGGACAACGCGGTTGGCTTAAAACCTTGGGATCTCCTAGGCAACTGTGCGTGCAAATGTCCTAATGCATCAAGACATTTGCTATGTCATCTGAACGTTCCGCTACTGTAGCTCAAGCTCCAGATAGTCTCGCTTGCTATAGATCACGTAAAACAACGCCAACATCACGCGCCAGCCACGCAGCGCGTTTCGGACAACGACAACTTGCTCTCCATCTCGGGCATCAAACTCGATCGGCCGGCTCCCACACCAGTCAATTTTGGCCTCTACTACGTGTAGCCCCCCACTGATATCTTGGCGTAACGCTTCGCCTTCGGCGAGCTGTCCGATTTCTACACCATCGAGCAGAATGCAGTACTTGCGAAGCTTGTCGGTATATCCTTTGTCTCGTCGCACTGTAAGCTTCGCCATATTCGCCTCCTGGCTAACTACTGAAGTGGCTGGCTGCAAGTAAACGACAAGCTCATTGTAATGATTCCTCCGCTGCATGACAGTGATGTGATAGCGCATACGGTGCTGCTGGGGCTGACGCTCATGCGCTGGTCGATAGCCCGCGCCGTCATCAAGATGAACAGCTATAGTGCGACACCCCACCAACGTCAGAAAACGCGCTGGGTCTTAAACGATAGTATTTATCTTCCACTTCTTGCGATTGCTCATCATAGGGATGGCTAAATACAGCTTGCAGCTCTTTAACCAACGTATAGTCACCCTGCATAGCTTGTTGATAGGCCGGGACAACCAACCACTCCCGCCAAGTGTATTTGGGATTAGTCTGTTTCATTTTTGTGGATATCTCAGCCAGGTTGCCGCCGTTAGCAACGAGGTTACGCCAGCTTTCTAGCCAAGCTTGCCATTGGTCGTTGAATTGCTGTGACGTCTTACCATAGAAGCTCTTTTTTAATGCTGAGACATCGTCCGGTATATGGGATAGCTCGCGAAAGAAAATGGTGTAATCCACATCTGAGTGAGTCATTAGCTGCATTAATTGCTTAAATAGCTCTGGGTTAAATTCAGTTAAGCCCAGTTTGGCCGCCCACATTTTTTGAAGTTGTTGTTGCATAGCTTCCGCAAAGCCGCGACCAACTTGGTCGAACTGCTCTAGAGCTTCAGCGTCTTCTGCCAGTAGCGGCCTCACAGCTTTCCAAAACATGTAATAGTTCGTTTCTGCTGCCCTAGGCTGATTGATGAATGCAAAGTGTTCGCCGCCGCCCGTCCAAGGTTGAAACCAAGGGTCAAAAATTTCGCAAAACCCAAAGGGTCCGTAATCGAGGGTAAAGCTGCCAGCAGCGCAGTTGTCGCTGTTAAAATTACCCTGGCAGTAACCAACCCGTAACCAATTGGCTACCAGTGACGTAAGGCGTTGGCGAAATAGCTTAGCCAACTCAATCAATTGATCGGCAAAACCAAGATTTTGATTAATGTCGCTTTTGTATTCTCGCTCAATTAGATGCGACACGATCATGCGCAACTCTTCTGATGCTTTTGGATGAGCATTGCTGCGCGCCCGGCGGGCAAATAACTCTAGCTGGCCCACGCGCAAAAATGAAGGGGCAACACGCGTTGAAATGGCCACAGGGTTGTCTACCAAAACATCAGGCTCAAAAGAGCAGGAGTCTTGAGAATACCAGGGCCGGGTAACGGTCTCCGATTTAGAGACATACAGGGTCAAAGCGCGCGATGTGGGAACGCCTAAAGCCTGCATATACTCTTGCGCTAGAAACTCGCGCACGCTAGAACGGAGCACGGCGCGCCCATCAGCACCCCGGCAATAAGGCGTTGGGCCACCCCCTTTCAACTGCATTTCCCAGCGCTGACCGTTGATGATTCCTTCAAACACCGATATCGCCCGACCATCGCCATAGCCATTCCCTGTACCGAATGGGCAATTTTGGATGTATTCGGTGCCATAAATTGACAGAGCATACCCCGTCGCCCAGCCCACCTGACGCATGGGCTCGTGGGCAGCAGAGAGATCGCCCGAAAGTACGCGGCGAAATTTTTCATTATGCGCCAGCCCATCGCTTAACCCCAGTTCTTTAAAGAAAGTGCTGCTGTGGGTGACATATTCTGGTTCTGCCAGCGGTGTAGGGGTCACCGGTACAAAGTGACCCGAAAAAACCTGGCGAGGACGGTGATCATCACCATCGACTGTGGCATCCGGGTCGGTATTTAAGGTGTCCATCAGGGAATAATCCGCCAACTGCACAAACTCATCGAAGGTCGTGACGCAGGATTCAGCAGAGGGTTTAGATGGATATGACATGGTTGTTGGAGCCGTTTGTTGGGAAAGCTTCATGTTTAGTTGTTATGCTGAGGGCAATCTATCGTAGGGTTCTGGTTCAATATCGGGAACTTTAGCCAAGACGTTTTCGTACTTTGAGCCGTTGTCTCGACTGTCACATTCCCTTTAGTAGGCTTTCGAGCTGTAGAAAACGCTTTTCTGTGGAACCTCTTATCCTCCAGAATCATAGATTGACAGCAAGTGAATATGTTGAGATTGTCACCGCGAAGAATATCGATAAGCCAGTCATCTACTGCTATTCTCAGTTCTTGGCTTTCTGCATCGGATAGCACAGCGCTATCTATCTCATCAAGCGGTAGAAATACAATCAAGAAGTGATCTATAAGAGTGGACTTGCCAGAGCAATACGTTCCTGAAACTGCAACTTTCATGCGCAAAACCCCTGAGTCTCTTTTCGATGATAATCACAAGTGCCTGTCCTGTGTGAATGCGTCATTTTCTCGCCTTAGCGCAGAAACGCATTCCGCTCACAAAGACAGTAGTGGGTTCCCTCTCCAGTTCAATCTGCGTTATCAGAGCATCAATCTCCGCAGCGGTTGCAATAGCCGAAGACTCAAAGCGGGGCTTAAGCAACTGCAAGAGTTCACCGAGCGTGTATTGATCTCCCTGACCGTCTATAACGGCCTCCGCCCAAATTCGCTCGAATCGTAGCCCTGCGGCTGCGAAAGTGGCAGGTAGATGGAATCCCATAGACCGATCAACGCCTTCTTCGCTAAGCATCTTATCGAGTAGAGATATGCCTCGAGCGTGGGCAGGCATTGTTGCCACGTGGCCTGGGCAGATGGTAGAGTCGGCCTCCTCAAAAACAGCTAAGCCGCCTTCTCGTAACCACGGCAACAGACCTGCGAGTACGCGTTCAGGATTTGCTATGTACATTAGAACTCGGCGGCCCGTCACCACATCAAACGACGAGCGCTCTACAGTCTCTAAGTATTCGGGAGCATCGTTCAAATCTGCGCAGACAAAGCGAACGTTCTTTTTCCCGGCGTTCTCCAGTTTCTTTTTAGCGGAAGATAGCATCTCTTGACTCCGATCAACGGCTAGCACGCTACCGTTTGGTCCGACTATCTCGCTGAGAAGTTCTGAGATCTCACCAGGGCCACATCCTAATTCAAGAACGGTCATGCCCTCCGAGATGCCTGCGGCTCTGAAAAGCTTTTTGGTTGTTGAGTTGCTTCTTATCATATGGCAGTTCTACGGTAGCGGCATGAGTAAGAATAGCGGTCTCTGTGGGCGATCGCTCATTTGACAAAGCCTTTCCTCAAATAGCTGCTCAGACTATCAACCATCGTCACCATGACTAAAACCACAATTAGCAGCGCCGAAACCTGCTGATATTGCAAAACTCTGAGGGCGCTAATGATCTCCAGGCCAATCCCGCCCGCCCCGACTGCGCCCAAGACCATCGACGCCCGAAAGTTGTATTCCCACCGGTAGAAGGTAACATCGGCCATCTGCGGAAAGACCTGGGGCAGCACGCTGTGGACGATCACCTGCGGTTCGGTGACCCCCACCGAGCGGGCCGCTTCCACGGGGGCCGGATCGCTGAGCTCAATGGTCTCCGCAAAAAACTTGCCCATCATGCCCACCGAATGGAGCCCCAAGGCCAAGGTACCCGGCAGTTTGCCAAACCCCACAGCCGCCACCAAAATCATCCCGAGAATCAGTTCAGGAATGGCCCGGGCGATATTAAAGAGCGTCCGCGTCAGGTGAAACAGCACCGGGTGCGGGGTGGTGTTGCGGGCCGCCAAAAAGCACAGCGGCAAGGAGAGACCGATGGCGATCGCCGTTCCCGCCACGCTCATGGCCAGCGTATCCACAATCGGCTCAATCCACTGAGGGAAGCGGCTGAAATCCGGAGGCAGCATTTCCCCCAGGAGCTGCACAATCGCCGGAATGCCTTCGACCAACCGTTCGCCGTCGAACAGCTCCACAACGACAAAACTGACGGCGATCGCGACGGCCAGCAGGAGTGTCCGCACCAGCTGCTGCCGCCATCCCCGCTGGTATTGACGCAGCAGGCCGCTGATGGCGTCATCAGAGACATCAGAAATATTAGAACTGGGGGTGGGGGGCATGCTCATGGGAACGGGCTACTGAACAAATTCCCCCAGGTCGAGGCCGAGCATCTCACCAGCTTTACGGATGCTGTCGTAGTCCGCATCGGTCATTTCGGCAAAACCATCAGCCTTGAAGGGGGCGAGGATGGTCTCATCGTCCAGATTGAGAAAGGCGGCGCGAATGTCGTCTTTTAGCTCAGGATCTAAATCAGAGCGCAGGGTCCAGGGATACTGGGGAATCGGCTCAGACTCGGCAATCATCACCACCTGGTTCGGGTCGATGGTGCCCTCCTCTACCAGGGACTCGAAGATGGGACGGCTGAGCCCGCCCGCCTGGGCATTTCCGTTTTGCACCGCCAGGGCCACCGCATCATGGGCACCCAGGAACACCGCTTCGTAGTCTTCGCCTGCGGTGAGGTCGGCCTGGGCCAGGGTCAGCTCGGGGAACAGGCGGCTAGAGGTGGAGGCCGGATCGCCAAAGGCGACGGTGTTGCCGGCAATATCGGCAAACTCGTCAACGCCCGCTTCGACGTTGCCGATAATCACCGAGGTGTAGGTGGTAGCGCCATCTTGGAGGCGGGCGGCGAAGGGCTCGATGTCGCTTTTGGTCCTAGCCAGGACGTAGGAGAGGGGGCCAAAATAGGCGAGGTCGATGCGCCCGTTGCTGGCGGCTTCAATCATCGAAGAGTAGTCGGTGGTGACCACCAGCTCAATTTCTTTGCCCAGGGTTTCGGCGAGATAATCCGATAGTCCTTCGTTGTCCTGGATAATCGTGGCGGCATTTTCATCGGGCAGTAGGGCCACAATCAGCTCCGCAGAATCGCCGTTGGCCTGCTCCGATGCGCCGTCGGCGGTGGTATCTACGGTAGACGAACCGGTACAGCCGGCGATCGCCATTGAGCCCACGACTAGGCCCACTGAAACGATGCCGGAGAAACCGGGTTTCACCCTAAATTGAATCATGATGGTCCAATGCTTTAGTTCTAGCGCTGTGTTCTTCTGAATCAATCTAGCGTGAAAACCGGGCTCTCTATTGCGACCTGCAGAGCTGATTGTTCTTCATCCTCCTACTTAAATCCGGCAGTCAAGATTGCTCAGGCCGATGCGCCGGTTTTTCTGCAGGCAGCGCTGCGGGTGGTCCTAGCGAAGGATGATAGATCTGCTCTAAATCGCGATCGCTCACCTGAGCGGGGGGCGCATCAAAAACGACACGCCCCTGGGCTAGGCCAATGATGCGATCGCCGTAGGTCATGGCAAATTCCACCTGGTGTAAGCTCAAGAGCGCCGCAATGCCGTCGGTTTTGCAGATGGTGTGCAGCAGCGACAGCACCCCATGGGCACTGGCAGGGTCGAGGCTGGCAATGGGTTCATCGGCCAGCAGGAGCCGGGGCTGTTGGGCCAGAGCCCGGGCAATGCCCACCCGCTGTTTTTGACCGCCGCTGAGATTTTTGACCGGGGTGAGGGCCTTCTCTATGAGGCCCACCCGCCGCAGACAGTCGAGGGCGAGCCGCTGGTCTGGCTGAGGCAAGGGCAGCAGGCTGC
This sequence comes from Cyanobacteria bacterium P01_A01_bin.135, assembly GCA_039814955.1. Taxonomy (GTDB): domain Bacteria; phylum Cyanobacteriota; class Cyanobacteriia; order CAKZMO01; family CAKZMO01; genus JBCCAG01. The sequence goes on along the minus strand of JBCCAG010000021.1, from coordinate 5,134 downwards.
GCCAAAACGAATAGTAGGCGAGCCTGCCCATGAGCACGTTTTGTAGGGCTGATTGGCGGTCGATGAGCTGATGCTGTTGAAAGATCATGCCGGTTCGCTGACGGTGCGATCGTATCGTTTGGGCATCGCCTAGAGGGCGAAGGCCCTGGCCCGGTCCATTATGTAGCCCGCTCACCAGCACAGTCCCTTGGCTGGGCGGGTTGAGGTAATTAATCGTTCGCAGCAGGGTGGACTTACCGGCTCCCGACGCGCCTAAAACAACCGCAAACTCTCCCCGATTGAGCTGTAGTGAGATCGATTGGAGCGCCACGTTGCCGTCTGGATAGGTCACACCAATACTGTTGAGCCGGACAATCGCCGGTTTGTCTGTTGCAAACATGGACTTATAGAGAAGCTGTCAGAGAGACACCCGACGAACTTACCCCGAAATCGTTAGCTGAACTAGACTAAGAATGCGATAATGATTATCATTCTAGTAGTTTTGTCATCCGGGTAAACCAGCGTGAGCCAACCCCAAACGAATCAATCCTATGACGTTGTGATTGTAGGTGCCGGAGCCGCAGGCGTCGGCTGTGGGGTCGTGCTTAAAGAGCTGGGGCTAGAGCGCTTCACAATTCTAGACAGACACCAGGTCGGCGCCTCCTTCAGCCGCTGGCCCGAGGAGATGAACTTCATCACGCCATCATTCCCCAGCCATGGGTTTGGCCTGCTCGACCTGAATGCCGTGACCTTAAGGACTTCGCCCGCGATCGCCTTTCGGAAAGAGCACGTCAGCGGCAAGCAGTACGCCCTGTACCTGCAGACCGTTGCCGACTACTTTGAGCTGCCCATCCAAACAGGCATAGATGTGCAAACCGTTGAGCCCTTGCCTCAATGGGGATTCCATCTGCATACCTCTGCCGGGGAAATCCACACTCAATTCGTCATTTGGGCGGCCGGGGAATATCAATATCCCCAGCTCAACCCCTTTCCGGGGGCAGAGCATTGCCTCCACAACTCCCAAATTCGGTCGTGGACGGAGCTAAAGGGCGACGAATTTATTATCATCGGCGGCTACGAAAGCGGCATGGATGCGGCGGCGAATTTAGTGGCCCTGGGTAAAAAAGTCGGCGTGCTCGACCGCAGCGGGGCCTGGGGCGATCCTGATACGGACCCCAGCGTATCCCTATCGCCCTTCACCCTGCAGCGTCTGGAATTTGTCTACAGCACCGGTCGCCTAGACCTGGTGGGTGACGCCCCCATCGAAGAAGTCAAACCTATCTCCGGTGGCTACGCGGTCTACAGCGAATATCAAAAGTGGATGACGGCCCATCCTCCCATTCTTTGCACCGGCTTTGACACCAGTTTGAAACAGATTGCGCCCCTCTTTGACTGGTCCGCAGGCTATGCCGCCCTCACGGAAAATGACGAATCGACCCTCACCCCAGGTCTTTTCGTGAGCGGTCCCTCTGTCCGTCACGGCGACCTGATTTTTTGCTTCATCTACAAATTCCGCCAGCGCTTTGCCGTCATCGCCAATGCGATCGCCCGGCGCATTGGCCTCGACACCCACCCCCTTGAGGCCTACCGGCAGGCTGGACTTTTCCTCGATGACCTCTCCTGCTGCGATAACGACTGCATCTGTTAGCGCGTCACGAGGAGCCAGGACGTACCCGATACCCCCATCCCTCCCCATGCCCCACGCCCCGCCTGCCCAACGCACCACCGTCATTGTCGGCAAAGAGAGTACCGGCAAATCTGAGCTGGCCGCAGCGCTCACGGGGCGATCGCCCGTCAGCACTAATATTCAGGGCTCGACGATCGCCTGCGAGACCTACCAGACCGAGGGCGATGCCTTTATCGACACCCCAGGCATCCTCTTTCGTTCCGACACCGCCACGACCCGCACGGCGCTAGCGCAGCTCCAGGCCCACAGCAGGATTTTGCTCGTCGTTAAAGCGACCCACATGGCTGATGACCTGGCGGATTTGCTGCCGCTCGTGGCCGGGAAGCAGGGGCTGGTGGTCGTCACCTTCTGGGATAAGGTGCTGCCGTCTGAGTTTACCCAGCAGGTCCTGGGCCGTTGGCAGCAGGCCTCCCAGGTGAGGTTTATTCCTGTGGATACCCGCCACTTGAGCCCGGAGCAGCGCCAGCAGATTTTGGAGGAGTTGCAAACGCCAGCGCCCTTCCTCCAGCAATGGCACCCGATTCCGGCTGGCTGGCGAATCGAGCCCGCGCCCACTTGGTTGGAGCATCCCCGCTGGGGCGGGGTGCTGGCCATTCTCCTGTTGCTGTTGCCGGCGGTGATTGCCGTCTGGATCGCCAATGGGGTCGCGGGCCTGCTGGACCCGCTGATCCAAACGGGTTTAGCCCCTCTGGTCACTGTCCTCTCCCAGGCCCCCGCCCTGCTAGAGGCGGTTCTGGTTGGCCGCTATGGCCTAGTCACCATGGGGCCGCTGCTATTCGTCTGGGCCGTACCTACGGTGGTTCTGTATGCTCTGTTTTTAGGGGCATACAAGGCTAGCGGGTTAGTGGAACGCGTTACCGTGGCGCTGCATCCGCTCCTCAGGCCTTTCGGTCTATCCGGGCGAGACTTGGTGCGGGTGATTATGGGGTTTGGCTGCAATGTGCCCGCCGTAATGAGCACCCGCACCTGTTCCAGCTGTTCCCGGCAAACCTGTGTGAGTGCGATTGCCTTTGGTTCCGCCTGCTCCTACCAGTTTGGGGCCACTCTGGGGGTGTTCAGCGCCGCCAATTTGCCCGGTTTAGTGGTGCCCTACCTGGGCTACTTGACCCTGACCACCTTGATCTACACCCGCTTAACTGCGCCCAAAGCCGCCCGCTCCCCCCACAACGCCCTGATGATTGAGCAGCGCACCTTCTTGGAAAGGCCACGCTGGCCTGCTATCTGGCGCGAAACCCAAGGGACCCTCAGCCAGTTCTTCACCAATGCGATTCCCATCTTTTTGGCGATTACGGTGATTGCTTCAGTGCTGGACTGGCTCGGTGTGATCACCGCTCTGGCGGGATGGATCAATCCCCTGATGGGGCTGGTTGGCCTACCGCCAGAAGCGGCTCTACCCGTCATCTTGGCCTCGATCCGCAAAGATGGACTGCTGCTGTTTGCTGAACCAGACACCCTGGCTGTACTCACACCCCTACAAATTTTGACGGGGGTGTACTTGGCGGGGGTGCTGCTGCCCTGCCTGGTCACCGCACTCACCATCGCCCGGGAACAGTCGGTGCGGTTTGCGGTGGGGCTGATGGCTCGTCAGGCGATCGCGGCGATCGCGTTTTCGATGTTGCTGGCTTGGGGAGGTGGCTGGATAGTCGGGTGAGAGAGATACTGGCCGGCCGTTAGCTTTACTTTTCGACCGTCTCGGAGCCACCATTCATGAGTACTCCGATATCTTCCCCCACTCCGCTATGTCTCTACCCACCTGTCACATCAAAATCATCAACGGCAATACCTGCCAACCCATGACGGCCAATATCAATGCCTCGGCGCAAAGCATTAAATTTGCGGAAACTGAGATCGTGACGGTGCGGCCCCAAAGCGGCCCTGAATCCATCGAGAGTTTCTACGATGAATACTTGGCAATTCCCGGCATTTTAGAGCAGATTATTCTTGACCGCGACTCTGATGCCTTTATTTTGGCCTGTTGGGGAGATCCTGGAATTGAGGCGGCCCGCGAGATCACCGCCAAACCGGTGATTGGAATTGCCGAGGCCAGCCTCTACGTTGCCAATATGGTGGCCGCTAAGTGGAGTGTCGTCACGACGCTTCACCGAGTCCGGGACATGGTCGAAAAAACAATCGTTAAAACCGGTCTAACCGCCCGCTGTGCCTCTGTCAGAACTACAAAGCTATCGGTGCTGGATACAGAGCAAGATCGGTTAGCCACTCTGGACGTATTGACTGAGGCCAGTCAGCTAGCGATTCAAGCGGATGGTGCTGAGGCCATTTGTCTGGGGTGCGCCGGCATGAGTGGCTTGGAACAGCAGTTGGAAGACCGTTTGGGGGTGCCCGTTATTGACGCTGTCGCCGCCGCGGTCAAAATGGCAGAGTCCTTGGTGAGTCTGGGAAAAACCACCAGCAAACAGTTGACTTATCGGTCACCGGAGCGAAAGAACATTAAAGGATATCCATCGCACTATCAGGCTGAGAATTTTCCCCGCTAGGGCAGCGTCAACGCTTATACCGAATGAATATGAAGATACACACTATGGAGCACCCCCGGCTGTCGCCGTCCCCCACGCCCTTCGGGCAGGCTACGCCAAAATCAAGGGGGACTATAGGGGGTCTCCAACATGCGCAAGCACATAAGAAATGGCATTAACGCTGGGAGAGCATGACACCATCAAAGGCCAAAATCTGCCACTCCTCATGTAATAATGATTATCATCCTCACTCTCGTTCGCCATGTTGTCGTCATTCGCTGCCCGCACTTCCGTTGAAGCCGTCGAAGAGGGGATGCTCCTGGCTCCTAAGCTTGACGCCCATGGGCTCATCCCGGTCATTACTACGGATGCTGCAACCGGCGAGGTGCTAATGCATGCCTACATGAATGAGGCCGCATTGCTGAAAACCCTGGAAACGGGGGAAGCTCACTACTATAGCCGTAGCCGTCAACAGCTCTGGCACAAAGGCGCTACCAGCGGGCTGGTACAGACCGTGCAACAATTGCTGATTGACGATGACCAGGATTGCCTGTGGATGAAGGTTCAGGTGGCGGGGACGGGGGCCAGTTGCCATGTGGGCTATCGCTCTTGCTTTTATCGCCAGATTTCTCCTAACAAAGGTGAGCTAGCAGAAAATCGTCCCATTGCCCTCACTTTTACAGAAAGCGCCAAGACCTTTGACCCTATAGCTGTCTATGGGGACGCTCCTAACCCAACCCAACTTTGAACCGAGGCCAGTACCATGCCGATGCGTCATCAATCCGCGCCACCGACCCCTTGGGACCGCGACTTAGATCAGCCCATCATTGCCCCATCCGCCTATGTCCATCCTCTATGCAGCCTGATTGGGGATGTGGAACTGGGCGAAAATGTCATCGTTGCTCCCAATACCTCCATCCGTGCAGACGAAGGAGCTCCCTTTTACATCGGGGCGAATACCAATATTCAAGATGGGGTGGTCATCCATGGGTTA
>JBCCAG010000943.1:0-1559 GCA_039814955.1 Cyanobacteria bacterium P01_A01_bin.135 | reverse complement strand
ACGGCACCGTGAACGAGCAGGGCTGGCCCAGCGGCGCGCTGCGGGGTGGTGTCCAATGGCTCAACGGTTTTGCGGTCCACCCGGATGTGATCGCCGTGTCCGCCTGCACTAGCTTGAACCAAAAATCGGCCTACAGCAACTGGGGCCAGGCGATCGCCGTCACCGCCCCCAGCAACAATGCTTTGCCAGGGCTGGTGCTCCCCGGCCAGGGCTTTCTCAACAGTGCCCCGCCTATTCGACAGGCTCTGCCGGGGCGGGGGGTCCTTACCAGCGATCGCACGGGAGCGGCGGGCTATTCCCCCAGCGACTTCACCAGCACCTTTGGGGGTACCTCCAGCGCCTGCCCGGTGGTAGCTGGCGTAGCGGCCCTGATGCTGTCGGCCAACCCTGACTTAACCGCACAGCAGGTGCGCCAGATCCTGCAGGACACCGCCGACAAAATCACCGACCGCCAGGCGGACCCACAATTAGGGCTGCGGCGCGGTATGTACGACGTGCAGGGCCATTCCGAATGGTTTGGCTACGGCAAGGTGAACGCCTTGAAGGCGGTGCAGGCCGCTCAGCGGCAGGTGCCGCCCCCAGTGCGGGCAACTCGCTGGCTCACCCAAGAAGATAACCAGACAGCAGCCATCCCCGACAATGACCCCCAGGGCCTACGGCGCACTATCGCCGTGTCAGAAGCAGGGAGTCTGCGGGGCATTGGCGTGGGGGTGCGGCTGCAGCACCCTTTCTTAGGGGATGTCGAAATCAACCTGATTGCCCCGTCGGGGGAAGTGGTGCGGCTGCAGTCGCGGCTACTCGGTCGGCTGCAGTCCCTAGACACCACCTACTTCACCCAAACCACACCGCTGCTCAACCGGCTGCTGGGCCAGCCGGTGCGAGGAACCTGGCAACTGCAGGTGTGCGACTGTGCCGCTGGGGCGGGGGGCGAGCTGCTGGGGTGGCGGCTGCAGCTTGGCCTCTAGAGAAGAATTGGCGAGAGCAGCGGGATAGAATAGAGGTCTAGTCACCCGGCCTAACGCGATCGCTATGACCATTGATGCTTCTCAAACCACCTCCCCCACCCCTAACCTGGGCGACACCCACAGCCACGGTCATACCCACAGCCCGGGGGGGCACGCCCACAACCACACCCATAGTGAAGAATCCCGCCGTCGAATCATCAACCGGCTCTCCCGCATTGAAGGGCATATCCGCGGCATTAAGACAATGGTGCATGAGGACCGAGACTGCCCCGATGTGCTGGTGCAGGTGGCGGCAGTGCGCGGAGCCCTAGACCGGGTGGCCCGCATCATCCTAGATGAGCACCTGAGCGAATGCATCAGCCGCGCTGCGGATAAGGGGGCGATCGAAGATGAAATTGCGGCCCTTAAAGTAGCGCTGGATCGCTTCTTACCATAGACAGGTATGCGGCAATCCCAAATCGCCCACCAACTGCGGCGTGAGGGAGGCGGGCGATCGCCTCTCTCCATAAATCACGTAGGATAGCTATGGATTGGGTGTGAGGCATTGAGCATGAAATTCATTACTACCGCGGCAGCGGCTTTGATGGGGGGTGT
>JBCCAG010000684.1:0-2684 GCA_039814955.1 Cyanobacteria bacterium P01_A01_bin.135 | reverse complement strand
TGAGGTGTTCTACAACCGGCAAAGGTTGCATTCAACCATTGGATACCTGTCCCCTGTTCAGTTTGAAGAGCAGTATTGGGACACTCTAGACCATCCACGAGCCGCATAGATTACCTGTCCACTTCTTTGAGACAAGATCACACCTCATCCATCAGTCCAGTCGCGTACACCTGCCCCGTCGCCTTTTTCGCCGGGTCCAGTGCTGTCAGCAGCGCCGAGGTCAGCACACTAGAATCCCCTTCTGGGTTGGTATACGCCGCCTCAAACTCCCGCGACGCCGTAATGAAACAGCGATCGCGCCCCCCTTGCGTCCCTGGTTCCACCGCCGCAAAATCCAGCAGCGCCCCGCCGTGGCAGCAGTCCAGCCACACAATCTGCTGCTTGATGGGGCTAGCTTCTAAGAGCGATCGCAGCTCCTGCAGCGGATAGCCGTAGATGCCTTGGTCGGGGTCAATGTCGCTGGTGGCAAGGTAGCCTTGCCCGCCCTCATCCCGAACGGCGTGGCCTGAGAAGTAGAGCAGCGCCGCCTCTGGAACGTTGTCGCCATCAGGGGTGAAGAGATGAGCGATCGCGATCCTCAGCTCATCGACGGTGACCTCAGCTCGCTTACCAACTTTCCGGTTGCCATCAGAGCCAGTGTATTCAGGCAGTCGCTTGATGCGGAAGTCGCTGTGCTGGTTCAGCATTTGAGCCACCTTTTCCGCATCCTTAGATGGAGCGGTTAAGCCCTCCAGTGCCTTGCCGTTGTAACGATTGATTCCAATAATCAGAGCATCCCGGCTCATAGGCGGTGATTTGTGGCGCTCGATGAATACCTGTATAGCCTAGAACAACGAATCTGGTGGTGGCAGCCCCCCCTACTTAAGCTTCTGGAATTCATCGACAGGCCCTTGCACCCCAAATCTCCTTACGGCGTTGCCCTAGAACTGAACGATAGGCAGCTCGCTAAAACTCCCATTCCTCAAACAGCTCAGCTACCGGCATCGAAAATCCAGGTACCACCACTTCGCCGTCCAGCACGTCTTGAGACCGCATCAGCCTATCTGGCTCGGGCGAATGGTAAACGAGCACATATCGCTCATCTGGGTGTATCACCCACACCAAACGCGTGCCGTTCTCAAAGTACTCCACAATCTTGTCGTGGATTTCCTCCACCGTATTACTGGGCGAAAGAATCTCTACCGCTAAATCAGGTGAGCCCTCAAAGAAGCCACGGGGCGGGCGCTTTAGCCCTTTCAGCCGGTCGCGGGAAACAAACGAGACATCGGGCGATCGCTTGTTCCCATTTGCCAAGGTAAAGGCAGTGCTGGAATCACAAACGGCACCCAGCCTATTCTGCTTAACAAATGTCGTAAGCAGCGCCACCAGGAGACAGGCAATGTAGCCATGCGCCATGCCCGAGTTACCCATATCAACTGGCTCTCCATTGACTAGCTCATAGCGATGCCCGTCTCGCGACAGCGCCGCAAATTCTTCGTCGCTCCAAGCTTTGGTCTCAATAGAAAATGTCATTGTCAGACCGGCTGGGTTCAAAGTGGACCTGCTCACTATGCTACCAAGGGCAGCTTAGCCTATGTCCCTACCGCTCCCCCTGAATCCGGCTCATCGCCTCCAAATCCAGCACCTGGGCCAGCTTCGCTTCATCCATCAGCCCCTGCTCCAGCACCAACTGCCGCAGCGACTTCCCCGTCTCCAGCGACTCCTTCGCGATCGCCGCCGCGTTCAAATAGCCAATGTGGGGGTTAAGCGCCGTTACCAGAGCCAAACTGCTCTCCGCGTAATTACCGCAGCGATCGCGGTTCACGGTGATGCCATCGATGCAGCGGTTGGTGAGCGCCGCCAAGGTATTGCCCAAAATCTCAATGCTGTGGATCAAGTTGTAGGCAATCAGCGGCATCATTACGTTCAGCTCCAGCTGCCCCGCCTGGGCCGCCAGGGCGATCGCGCTGTCGTAGCCCATCACCTGGAAACACACCATGGAGGTCATCTCCGCCATCACCGGGTTGTACTTGCCCGGCATAATCGAAGAGCCCGGCTGTACCGGCGGCAATTGAATTTCCTTAAACCCGGTGTTCGGGCCCGAATCCAGCAGCCGCAGGTCGTGGGAGATTTTGACGCAGTCTTGAGCCAGGTTGCGCAATGCCCCAGATACCGCTACGAAAGGGGCCATGCTCTGCATCGCCGCCATGGGGTGGGGGGCAGGCTCCAGGGGCATATTTACCAGCTCTCCCAGCACCTGGGCCACCCGCCGGCGGTATTTGGGGTGGGTATTCATGCCGGTACCGGCAGCGCTGCCCCCGATGCCGAGCTGCATTAAGTCCTGGGCGGCGGTACAAACGCGATGCTGGTGGTCGGTGATGATTTGCGCCCAGGCGGCAAACCCCTCCCCCAGCCGCACCGGCACCGCGTCCTGCAGGTGGGTGCGCCCGGAGCGCACCACATCCTGAAAGGCGGTGGCCTGGTGTTCCAGGGTGGAAATCATTGACGTCAGGGCCGGGTAAAGGCAGCGCTCCAAGGCCAGCAGCCCTCCCACCCGAATCGCGGTGGGGATGACATCGTTGGTGGACTGGCCGTAGTTGACATGGTCGTTGGGGCTAACTCGCTTGTAGTCTCCCTTCTCCCCCCCTAAAATCTCCAGAGCCCGGTTGGCCAGCACCTCGTTCACATTCATATGGTGGGAGGTG
>JBCCAG010000799.1:0-2203 GCA_039814955.1 Cyanobacteria bacterium P01_A01_bin.135 | reverse complement strand
TACCTGAATACCCAGGCGCGGGGCGCGCCAAGTGGGCAGCAGGTCGAGCAGTTGACCCGCTTTAAGCTCGCTTTCTATGAACCAGCGCGGCATCACCGCGATCCCTAGACCAGCCAATGCAGCCCGGCGTAGCGCAAAGATGTTGTTGGTGGTCATGCATACCGGAGGCGCGATCGCCGCTTTTTCCCCTGACGATGTCAGCGGAATTTTTCCCCCCTCGAACGGGGCTAGAGCCACGCAGGGAAACTGGTTGAGGTCCCCGGGGGCGGTTGGTTGGAAGTGCACCTGCAGCAGCTGCGGGGCTGCGACCATCAGGCGCTCTACATGACCTAGGGATTCGACCACGAGGGAGGGATCTGGAATGGGGCCGATTTTGATCCAGCAGTCGCAGCCAACCTCGGCAAAGCGAATTTCCTGGTCTTCTAGCTGCCAGGAGAGGGAGATAGCCGGGTGCTGCTGTTGGAACTGGAGGGCGATATCTAGCAGGTGAAGCTGGCCTAGGGCGACAGGAGCAACGACCTTGAGCTGTCCCCGGAGGGACTGATCTGGGTCGAGATATTTCTCTTCTAGTGCTTCCCAGCCCTCTAGGAGCCGGCGGGCGTCGGCTAGCAGCTCAAGTCCGGCAGGGGTAAGCGAAAGGCTGTGGGTGGTTCGCTGAATAAGCTGCGCCTGAAATCGCTGCTCAAGTTCAGCGAGCTGACGGCTAGCGGAGGGCTGAGATAGCCCTAGATCCCGTGCTGCAGCGCTGATGCTACCGGCATCAGCAATTCGCACAAAGGTCTGTAGCAGCGTGAGGCGATCGAGAGACTTGCTCATACGCAAGAAGAATATCAGCTATTTTTATTACTCGTCTACTCAATAGCAGCTTACCCTGTCATAGTTGAGTTAAGCGCTAAGAAGCAGCTAGGAATGACCAAGGCTAAGGGGGTGGAGGTTGTCGTTCCGCCCACTAGCTTTCCAGATAGCGGTCGCCATCTGCCCTTTGTCGAAGACCACAACGGCTACAGGATTGAGTTTTTAGAAGAGCTTCTTGTAGAAGCGCGCGTCCCTTATACCGGAGGAGAATAAAGCTATGACCACCCCACAGCCTTTACCCCTACCCAGTGCCTTCAAACTGGGCGGAGACTTGACGGTCAATCGCCTCGGCTACGGCGCCATGCGGCTGACAGGACAGCCCGGCAACTTTGGACCCTATGCTGACTGGGAGGCGGGTAAAGCACTGCTGCGCCGCGCCGTTGAGCTGGGAGTGACGTTGGTTGACACTGCCGAAGCCTATGGTCCGGGCTACAACGAGGCCATCATCGCGGAGGCGCTGCACCCCTACCCAGATAATCTGGTGATTGCTACCAAGGGCGGCATCTCGAAGCCAGCCCCAGACAACATCCAGGCCGATGGCCGCCCTGAAAGCCTGCGGCGCGGTGTAGAGGGTAGCCTGCAACGGTTGAAGCTGGAGCGAATCGACCTGTACCAGCTCCACCGCCCTGACTCCAAGGTGCCGTTTGGCGAATCTGTGCAAGCCCTGGCTGACCTGCAGCAAGCAGGGAAGATCAGGCATATCGGGCTCTCTAATGTGTCCCTGGCGCAGCTCAAGGCAGCACAGGCGATCGCCCCTATAGCTTCAGTGCAAAATCGCTTTAGCCTCAGCGATCGCACCCATGAAGAGGTGCTGGAATACTGCACCGCCCAAGGGATTGCCTTTATCCCCTACGGACCGCTGGGGGCGCACCCATTAAAGCGAGGGACGCCGCTGACTGAGGCAGGTGGGGCGATCGCGCAAATTGCCCAGGCGCGGGGGGTGGGGGCGACCCAGGTAGCGCTGGCCTGGCTGCTGCACCGCGCCCCGAATATCTTACTGATTCCAGGGACAACGACTATTGGCCACTTAGAAGAGAATATGCAGGCGGCTGAGCTGAAGCTGTCTGAGGAAGAGCTGGCGCAGCTTAATCAAGGCTAGCTGTCCTCTGGCTCATCGATATGCTCAGAGGCCTCGCGGTAAAGGTTGAAGATGTGGTTGTCTTTGAGACAGTAGTAAACGCTGCGGCCTCGCTTGCGATAGCTGACCAGCCGGGCGGTACGCAGCACCCGCAGCTGATGGGAGACGGCGGATTCACTCATTTCAACGGCGGCAGCAACCTCACTCACCCGCAGCTCCCCTAAAGCCAGCACTGATAGGATGCGCCAGCGGTTAGGGTCGCCCAGAACG
>JBCCAG010000662.1:0-2768 GCA_039814955.1 Cyanobacteria bacterium P01_A01_bin.135 | reverse complement strand
TATATTGCGCGTTGGCCTCATTACCACCCCCCTCAAATCACTTTTTCCCCCATATTTCCCCCCTGTATTATTTTGGCGCACAAAAAAAACCGTTCCTACCTGTGGGTCCCCCCCCGGGGGGGGGGCCAACCCCCATGTCGTTTACTTGTGGCCAGCCACTTACCTGGCCGGTCACGATGATGGGCAGTGCCAAAAACAGGCCTAAGAACCTGAAAAGGACTCCCAGTATCAGTTGGAAGACTAATACGATAGGCGCAGCGTACTGAAAAATTGGCGGCCATGCGTATCTGACATTGAGGTAATTGGCCGAGAAGATCACCCCAAGCCAACGCAATATACTATTCAGGCATATCTCCTCTACCTTCCCTATGACAGCCTTAGGCTACCTCTCCACCATCGATAAGCTGATTATTGGGGCTTACTTCGTCACGGTGCTGATCGTCGGCGTCTACTTTTCCCGCCTTGCAGCTAAGGGCATCAGCAACTACTTTTTGGGGGGGCGCAACATCCCCTGGTGGGCGCTGGGGCTTTCAGGCACCGCCTCCAACTTCGATATGACCGGCACTATGGTGATTGTGTCGTTCTTCTTTGCCATTGGGCTACAGGGCTTTTGGGTGGCGATGCGGGGGGGGATGGCGCTCCCATACGCGGTGCTGATGGTGTACATGGGCAAGTGGCTGCGGCGATCGCAGGTGATGACCACCGCTGAATGGATGGCGCTGCGGTTTGGCAACGGCCAGGCGGGTCAGATAGCGCGCCTCCTCAGTGCGGCCTCCAACATCATTGTCACCCTGTCGCTGCTGGTGTACTTCATTGAGGGAGCAGCCAAGTTCCTGGCCATTTACATTCCCTTGAGCCCTACGGTCTGCGCCATTTTGATGATTGTGGTGGCGGTGGGCTACACGGCCACCTCGGGATTCTACGGGGTGATCTACACCGACCTGGTGCAGGAGGTGCTGATTCTGGCGGTGTCTACCTACATCGGCATCCGCGCCTTTACGCTGCCGACCCACAGTGAGGCCCTGGCTACCGCCACCTATCCGGGCTGGAGCAGCTTTTGGCCCCAGTGGCAGGCCGCCCCCATGACCTGGCTAGCAGACCCACTGGTGTACCAGGCCTTTGGGCTATGCATCATCTTTTGGATTGCCCGGGGGCTATTTGAGGGTACCGGCGGCTTTAGCGGCGGCTACACCCCCCAGCGCTTCTATGCCACCGCCAGCGATCGCGACGCGGGGCTGATGACCGCCACCTGGATTTTGCTGCTGCTGTTTCGCTGGGTACTGGTGATTGGCTCGGTGGTGCTGGGGCTGGAGTTGGCCCGCACGAGCCCGGAGGTGGCGCAGTTGCTGGCGGCCGATCCGGAGAAGACCCTGCCCGTGGTGGTGAGTGAAGCTATCCCCTCGGGGCTGCGGGGCATGCTAGTGGCGGGCATGGTGGCGGCGGCCATGTCCACCTTTGATTCCACCATTAACGCCGGGGTGGCCTACTGGGTGAAAGACATCTACCAGACCTACCTCAACCCCATCGCCAGCGATCGCGCCCTGCTGCGCCAGAGCTACCTGGGCACGGTGGCCTTTGCGGTAGTGGCGGTAGCCCTTAGCCTGCTGGTGCAGAACATTAACGATATCTGGAGCTGGATTACTGGGCCGCTGTCGGCGGGGCTAGCTGCGCCGATTGTGATGCGCTGGTACTGGTGGCGGTTCAACGGCTACGGATTTGCGATCGCGACGGCGACGGGGCTGCTGGCGTCAGTAGGGCTGCGGCTGGTGGTACCGGACCTAGCCTTTTACCTGGCGTTTTTGGTGACCCTGGGGCTGTCGGCGCTGGGGGGCGTGGTGGGTTCTATTGCCACGCCCCCTACGGAAATGGAGACCTTGGAAACCTTTTGGCTGCGGGTGCGGCCCTTTGGGGCCTGGGGGCCGGTGCGGCAGCGGCTAGATAGGTCCCTAGTAGTACAGCAACAGCGGGCCAACGGGCGGGATGTTTCGATGATTCTGGTGGCGGTGCTGTGGCAGGTGTCGAGCGTGGTAACGGTGATTTCCCTGCTGCTGCATCTGTGGGGGGTGCTGGCGGTGGGGGCGATCGCCTTTGGTACCCTCAGCGCGGTGCTGTACTTTCGCTGGTACCGGCATTTGGAGGAGGCGTGACGAGCGGCTTTATTTGTGCTCAACTGTTGAGTTATACGCTGCCTATGGCCCACAATTTATCCGTGGGCGGGTCGGTTTTGATGGCTAGCCCTAGTGGTAGACGCAATGGTCGCCGGCTTGGAGATACTCAACAACGACGTCGTCCGCTGAAGCAGAAAGTCGTCCTTCTATGCCGTTGCCCTCGCCGACGTAAAACCCTTTGCCAATGTTGTCCTCAAAAAAGTTGATGGCTACAGCGGCATCTCTCAGCTCTGCTATGGGTGTACCGATACCGAGGCCATACATTGTTGTAGCTTTTGCATTATCTTGCGCGCGCCAGCCCACAAACTCGCCCGCTATGCCGCCAACCATCATGCCGTTGGGCCACTGCACAATGTCAAAGAGCTGATTTCGCGGCTCGCAAAGAACTGCAGAAGCGAAAAAGGGCTCTCCCCACACGTTGGTCAAGATGTCCACGGCGATCGCCATCTCGCTGCCAAAATCAAGTGCTCTAGTCTGGCTCCCGTCTCCCACAAATAGTCTCAGACCTTCGCCCGCAAGGCCAACACTCGCCGAAGTCTCGACCGGCTGCGTTTCCTCAATCTTTGGGGTAACTTGAGCTGCGGCAACTTGAGGATTGAC
>JBCCAG010000052.1:0-12095 GCA_039814955.1 Cyanobacteria bacterium P01_A01_bin.135 | reverse complement strand
ACCTCCCAGGCGATCGCCAATGCCCTGTACGGGGCGCTGGGGGTGATGGCGGCGGGGCAGGGGACGATGAACAACTTTACCTTTGGCAACCAGCGGCATCAGTATTACGAAACTATCTGCGGCGGCGCGGGGGCAGGGCCTTACTTTGACGGGGCGGACGCGGTGCAGACCCACATGACCAACTCTCGGCTCACAGACCCAGAGGTGCTGGAGTGGCGCTTCCCGGTGCTGGTGGAAGCATTTGGGATTCGGCGCGGCAGCGGTGGAGCGGGTACCCACCGGGGCGGCAACGGCGTCTTGCGGCGCATCCGCTTTCGGGAGACGATGACGGCGGCGATTTTATCGGGCCACCGCCGGGTAGCGCCCTTTGGCCTGGAGGGCGGGGAGCCGGGGGCCACGGGGCACAACTGGGTGCTGCGCCATGACGGCGAGCGGGAGCCGCTGGGGGGAAGCGCTCAAGTGGAGATGCAGTCGGGGGATGCGATCGCCATTGAGACGCCGGGGGGCGGAGGGTTCGGCGCGCCCCCGGGAGGATGAGTCGAACAGGCCTAGGCCGCCTGCTTGACCACGCCGCTGTGACCCGCCACCTCGGTAGCCGGTTCAGCGCGACCGCCGAGGTACTTCGCCAAAAATTCTTCCACGATGCCGTAGAAGTGCAGGCGATTTTCCGGGCGGGCGAACCCGTGGCCTTCGTCAGTGTACAGGACATATTCCACGGGCTTTCCAGCCTTGTCCATAGCCTCGACAATCTGCTCGCTCTCCGCCTCTTTAACGCGGGGGTCGTTGGCCCCTTGGCCAATCAGCAGCGGCTTTTCGATGCGGTCCACTGAGAACAGGGGCGATCGCGCCTTCAGCATCGCCTCCTCGGTTTCGATGTCCCCCACCCGGTGGGCAAACATGGCCATCATTGGCTGCCAGTAAGGGGGGACGCTGCGAATCAGGGTCAGCAGGTTGGAGGGGCCGACGATATCAACCCCGCAGGCGAATACCTGTGGTGTAAAGGTCAGCCCCGCTAGGGCCGCGTAGCCGCCGTAGGAGCCGCCCATAATCGCCACTTTGCTTCGATCGGCAATGCCCTGGTCGCAGATCCAATCCACGGCGTCAATCAGGTCATCGTGCATGGTTTTGCCCCACTGGCGATTCCCCGCGTTGAGAAACTCCTTGCCGTAGCCGGTGGAACCCCGGAAGTTCACCTGCAGCACCGCGTAGCCCCGGTTAGCCAGCCACTGCACCGCCGGACTCAGTCCCCAAGTATCCCGCGCCCAGGGGCCGCCGTGGACAAACAGCACGGTGGGCAGGTCTTTCGCTTCTACGCCCACTGGCAAAGTCAGATACCCATGGACCGTCAGGCCGTCGCGGGCCTGGTACTTGATGGGCTCCATTGCCGCTAAGTCTAGGTCCTCTAGCTCGGGCTGGTTGCTAAACAGATAGGTGGCCGATTTGCTGCCGCGGTCGTACTGGTAGTAGTACACCGGGCCGTCGTCGGTGAGGTAGGTCACCAGCCATTGGTCGTCGGCCAGGGTGCGGGAGCCAATGGAAAACTGGCCGGGGCGCACTTGAGAGATAGCCTCAAAGTCGGGGCGGATGGCGTCATCTAGGATCGTCCATTCCTCTTTCTCCTTGTAAAAGGAAACGGCCTGGATAGTGCGATCGGTGGGGTGCGTTTCGACGCCGCCTACATCGTATTGCGGGTCTTCAGCCACCACGGTTTCGCGGCGGGTGGCGAGGTCGAGGGCGATGAATCGCTGGGCGTTGGCGTCGTGGGTGCCGATCAGGTAGAGGGTGCCGCCATCTTTGGAAAAACTCACGGCTCCCCCCTCATCGTCTGGTCCCCAGCGGCGCAGGCTTTCCCAGTCGGCGTCAGGGGTGGCGCGGTAAAGCAGTTCGGAGCCGCCGTCAGCAGTGGTGGCGGTGGCGGCGCGAATCTGGAACTGGCTGTCGGCGGTCCATTGGACAATGTTGCCGGGGTTATCTGTGTCGAACTCTACTGCGCCGGTGGTGAGGTTGACGCGGTAGACGTCGAACTTCTGCCGGTTCTCTAGGTTGAGGCTAACCAACACCAGGTCGGGAAACTCTGGGTCAAGCTCGATGGGGCTAGCCTTGACGCCCTGGAAGGGGGTAAGGTCGCGCACTATGCCGGTGGCAATATCTACTAAGTACAGGTGAAAGTTTTCGTCGCCGTCGGCGTCCTGCAGGTAGATGAGCCGATTTTCCTGGTACGTCCAGAAGTAGGAGCGGATGCCGCGCTTTTTGTCTTGGGTGAGCTGGCGATCGCTGCCCTCTGGCTCCCGCAGCCACACCTGCAGAACGTTGTCGGCATCGGGGGCGATGTAGGCCAGGTATTTGCCGTCTGGGGAGAGACGCGGGCGGCTGCGCTGGGGGTTGCCGAACAGCGTGGTGCGGGGAATTAGGGGCGGTAGACTCATTGTGGCGGCGGGTTGCGGTTACTGTTCTATTATGGCGAAGCTTTAGCGCTCTCAGTCCCTACCGGCTCTAATACGCCGTGACGCTAAAGCCGATACCACAACACCTAGGCTTTTTGCTTACGACTCCTCTTTCATCCCCTATACCACTGACGATATTCTCCAGCACTACAAGGCGCAGCAGGGCACAGAGCGGGGCTTTCGCTTCCCAAAGGACCCACTGTTCTGCACAGCCAGCCTCTTCCTCCACTCCCCTGAGCGCAATATGGCCCTTGCGATAGTCATGGCCCTTTGCCTTGCTGTAGCTAAGCACGTAGATACTCGTGCTTAGTTTCAAACTAGGATGCTCCTATCTGGCGGCTGTCCTTGAATGAGACCATCTTGGACATAGACGACCCGCCGGGTTTGGGCCGCCACATCAGCCTCGTGGGTGACGATAATAACCGTAATTCCCTGTCGGTTGAGGCCAGTGAGGAGGGCCATGACTTCGCCAGAGGTTTGGGTGTCCAGCGCCCCCGTCGGTTCGTCCGCAAGCACCAGTGCGGGACGATTGACGAGGGCGCGGGCGATCGCCACCCGCTGCTGCTGCCCCCCCGAGAGCTGGCTGGGCCGGTTTCCCAGGCGATCGCCCAATCCCACCTGGGCCAGAGCCGCTTCCGCCTGCTTGCGCCGCTGAGGGCGGTTTGCACCTGCGTAGATCATGGGCAGCATAACGTTTTCTAGAGCAGTCGCACGGGGCAGCAGGTTGAACTGCTGGAACACAAACCCAATGCGCCGATTGCGAATGTAGGCGAGTCCTTCGTTATCCACCGTAGTCAGGTTGCGCCCTTCAAAAACATAATGGCCCGCCGAGGGGCGATCTAGACAGCCGATGATGTTCATCAAGGTAGATTTCCCTGACCCTGAAGCGCCCATAATCGACACGTAGTCACCTTCCTCGATACTGAGATCAATGCCCTTTAGCACGGGCACATCCACCTCACCCAGCCGGTAGGTTTTGCGGAGGTTTTCTATCCAGATCATGGTTGCCATAACGGGCTGCCATCCTTGCTAGTCACTTCTAAGGGCGATAATGGGGTCCAGCTTGGCGGCGCTGCGGGCGGGAATCACACCGGCCACGATGCCAATGATGAAAGAGAGCCCTACCCCCAGAGCAATCGCCCAGAGCGAGACCACAAAGGGGAACTCAAAGAGCGTCGCGGCTACTCGGGCGGTGGCAATGCCCAGCCCCACGCCAAATACCCCTCCGGCGGCGGAAATGGCGATCGCCTCGGCCAAAAACTGGCTCAAAATCGCGTGATCGCTGGCCCCAACGGCCTTACGAATGCCAATCTCTCGGGTCCGCTCTACCACCGACACCAGCATGATATTGGCGATACCAATGCCTCCGACGAGGAGGGAAATCGCCGCGATCGCCGCCACCATGAGGGTAAACAGCCCCACTGTACTGGTCAGCGTTTCAACGAGGTCAGCCGCGCTCACGATCTGAAAATCATCCTCATCGTTCTTTGAGGGATGAATGTTGTGGCGCACCCGCAGTAAATTGGTAATTTGAAAATCGGCCGCTTCTAGCTGCGCCTGCTCCGTCACTTTCACAGAGATACCCTGAATGGCAATGCCGCTTAGGGCGTTGTTGCCCACCAGCCGAGCTGACATACTTGTCAGGGGCACGTAGATCTGTTCATCCGGGTTTTCCCGCCCCTGGGCCCCTTTTTCATCGGCAACCCCTAAAACGCTGTAGCGCTCCCCCTGGATGCGAATATTTGCGCCGATGGCCTCACTGCCCGTACCGAATAAATCATCCCTCACCGTTGGGCCCAATACGGCCACGGCCTGGGAGTCATTTAGTTCTGCTTCACTAAAAAAGCGCCCTGATTCCAAGGTAATGTTGTTGACCGTTGCGTAATGGGTATCCGTTCCTACGATGGTTATGGCTGTGTTGTTTTGGCCGTAGACCACTTGGGCCGTTTGCTCTAGGTAAGCCGTCACCCTGCCAGCAACTGACACCTGCGATGCGATCGCCTGAGCATCACGCCAGGTCAGCGTCGTCGCACTCCCGCGCCCTTGGCTGACGTTGCCGCTGTTGGCCGCCCCTGCCCTAACCCGCAAAATATCGGCGCCCAACCCCTGCAAATTCGCCTCCGTTGCAGACTGCACGCCTTGCCCCACCGAAGTGACGGCAATAACCGCCGTAATCCCGATAATCACCCCCAGCATGGTGAGGGCCGTTCTCAGCCTGTTACTCCCCAGGGCGGCGATCGCCATCGCCAAAATTTCCACAACAGACACCGAGGGCAGGCTGTTTTTCATCGCTGGGGCTCTCTCCTGAAGGGATGCTTTAGCCACCACTGCGATCGCCTCCACCGGGACCGCCAGGACCGCCAGGACCGCCGCCCGGTCCACCACCGGGACCACCACCCGGTATCCGCGGGCGGCCCTCGCCGATATTCCGCCGGTTTTCAGGCAGCCCTTGAGCCGCGCTCAGCACAACCTGTTCGTTGCCTTCAAGGCCTGCGACCACCTCTGTCTTATCGTCAACCGTCAATCCCGTCTCAATCGGGCGAAATCGAGGTGTTTCCGCTCTGCCCATAATCAATACCCCCTCTCCTTGCGCCTCGCGAACAATGGCGACGGTCGGCACCACTAAAACATCGGTCAGCTCACCCGCCTGAAACTCCACGTCAACATTCATCCCGGGCCGTAGTTCGGCCTGAGCAGTCTCAGAAAGATTGACCCGCACCTCAAAGCTAGTCACGTTTGAGGTGACCGTGGCCTGTTCTGCGACCTGGGCTACGACGCCTTCAAACTGGCGTTCCGGGTAGGCGTCGGCTCGAATGCTAGCCGATTGCCCTGTCTGAATCTGAGCAATGTCCGTTTCTGCCACATTAGCGACCACTTGATAATTCGAGGCCAACGAGAGAATTGAGGAAGAAGACGAGGAGGTCGTCTCACTGGCGGCCGTTGAGGGCGATACAAAATCGCCTGGATCGGCATAGCGGGCCGTCACAATGCCGCTAAAAGGTGCCCGAATAATCGAGTCTTCGATCTGAGTTTGGATGGTCACTAAAGCGCCTTCGGCTTCTATCACTTCGGCCTCGGCCTGCGCGATTTCTTCCTGGCGGCTGCCTGCCTGACTCAGATCTAGCGCTTGCTGCGCGCTTCTGACCTCGGCCAAAGCCGTATCCCGAGCGGTTCGATAGCCGGTGGTTTCTAGCGCGGAGATGGCCCCCTGGGTGTGAAGAGCTTCATAGCGGCGCAGGTCTTCCTCGGCTTGGCTCAAGCTAGCTTCGGCACTGGCCAGGGTTGCCTCAGCCTGGGCGATCTCTTGAGGGCGGTTGCCCGCAGTGAGCAGGGCCAAATTGGCGCGGGCTGCGGCGAGCTGGCCCTGGGCCTGAATCAGCTGTCCCTGCAGGTCTGAATCATCCATGTAGGCCAAGGCCTGGCCCACTTCTACAGCATCGCCCTCGACAACGGTGACGCGCTCCAGGCGCTCTGACGTTTTAGGACTGACGTTCGTTGACTGCTCAGCTTCAACCGTCCCGTTAGCCGCAACGGTAAGCGGTAGGGTCGTGGTTTCAACAGGGGCAGTCTGCGTTTGGGCCTGCTCTTGCTGCTGCGGCAGCAGAATAAACTGCCGGTAGAGCAGATAGCCGCCCCCTGCGAGCAGACTCAAAAGTAGCAGGCCAACGACCCCTCGCGCCAGCTGATGCTTGGCCGGGCGCTTGAAGGCGGGTTGTGCTTGCGGGGTGGAAACACGCTCAGGTATTTGAGGCAAAGGCAAATTCATAGGAGTAACTCTGATAGCTGTAGGGCAAATCAAGAGAGAAGCGACTGCGTTCACTTAAGATCGACGTCACGCAATCATTCCAAAGCGATCGCGTAGCGAGGAGGACTATCCCGTCCTATTCCACTTATGATGGCAATCTAAAAAGGACAGTTTAATCTCCAGAAATTTTATCCATAGAAATCCTTATTTTCAAATCGCCACTCCTGAAAATGCTGCACATACAGCAATTATCGAATCGCGTGAGATACAGATTTTTGGTGATGGCGCGCCGCCCCCACTTCACCAGTACGGGAACTGCTTTACAACTGAGTTTAGAAGAAGCTAAATAGGTTGCCATGTGCCAAGTCGCCAAAGCTCGTTTAGCCATAAGTCATGTGCCAAATGGCTAGACTCAGCCCTCGCATTAGATGTAGCAATCTAGGATGACTTATGATAGGAGCAGCAACCTACATCCTGCCTACCACCTAAGCCTTGAGCGATTGAGCATTGCCATACTAGAATTCACAGTTCTTTTTTTCGTTTACCCGTGCCTAGATCTTCTCAAACGGCTAAGGAATCAAATCTTCTCTATCAGCGCTATCGCTTGATTGCTTTAGCGGTATACATAGCCGTGCTTTTCGCAGGCCTAGTCGACTGGCTATACGGCGGCATCGGGCCCAGATCGATTGTCCATGCGCCAGCAAACTATCGCTTTCTATTATTTGTGGCGTCAGTGCTTACGCTGATAGGGCTTGAATTATGGGCGGTGGGTAAATCTGATTTTGAAGCTTTAAGCCGGGCCAGAAAAGTTGATTTTTACCCTTTTTCTCTGCGCGTACTTCTGTTTATCAGCGCCTGCTTAGTCACAGATTTATCCTACTCGCAAATTCTGTTTCTACCCATTCTTCTATATAGCTACTTGGCGATTGACCAACGCTTGAGCTATTTCATCGCTATCTTGGGGGTCGCGACACTATTGGGAATCGGATTGTCTGACTTCAGCAACATGAGGCCGCCGCCGCCACCGCCCTTGCTAGAGGGCGTACCTGGTAGAGCAGCTCAGCATCGCCCTCCCCGAGGAAGCAGGCTTCTCGATGAAAGCATGGGGTCGCTGATTGTTTTGTTTTTTACGCTGCTGCTGGCCCGAGCCATGTCCCAGGCGATTCAGGCTCAGCAAAAGCTTACAGGTTTACTCGCCTCGCTCGAAGCATCCCACGCCCAGCTGCAGCGCTATGCCACCCGCGTGGCGGACTTGGCCGCTGCCGAAGAGCGCAACCGCCTGGCGCGCGACATTCACGATAGTTTGGGCCACCATCTAGCGGCTATCAATATTCAGCTCGAAAAAGCCAGCGCCTACAGAGCGCGTGACCCAAACCGGGCCTACGAAGCGGTGAGCCATGCGCAGCGTACCGTGCAGGCGGCCTTAAACGATGTGCGGGAGTCGGTAAGCAGTCTGCGTCAAGACAGTAAACCCTTCTTATTTCAAGAAGCGCTTGAGGGTTTGCTTTGCCGCATGCAGCACAGCGATCTGAAGCTGACGCTCACCCGAACAGGAGACAGCTCGCACTACAGTAGAGTTAAGCTGATGACCCTCTATCGCGCCATTCAAGAAGGGCTAACTAACGTGCACAAGCATGCCAGGGCTGGTCAGGTGGCGATCGCCCTCAATTTTGGGTCTCAAGCAGCCACGCTAGATCTAATTGACAACGGTTGTGGTTTCGACGTTGCCGCTTGGAAATCGAAGGCACCCGCGCAAACAGCCCACGGACTGATTGGCCTGCAAGAACGGCTGAGTTTGGTAGGGGGGACCCTTGATCTTGACAGCCATTGTCAAGGCACCAGGCTGTCAATCAGGATTCCTCGGGCCCATGCCCAGATCCCTCTCGTAGCGCATCTAAATGGGGAGCTCCGGCAATGAAAATCCGTACGTTGCTGGTCGATGATCAGTACCTCATTCGAGAAGGGATTGCCTCTTTACTGGAGCTAGAAGCGGCAATTGAGGTGGTGGGGATGGCGGGAAATGGTAAGGAGGCGATCGCAAAAGCCCTAGACCTAAAGCCGCAGATTATTCTCATGGATGTCCGCATGCCTGAAATGAGCGGCGTGGAAGCCACCGCCAACATCAGAAAAGCCGTGCCCGCCTGCCAGGTGATTATGCTCACCACTTTTGACGACGAAGAGTTTATCGTCCAGTCGCTCCTCGCCGGGGCCTGTGGCTACCTGATGAAAGATATTCCGCCTAAAGATCTGGTTCAAGCCATTAAGCTGGCCCACGCAGGCGTGTATCAGCTAGCGCCTGAGGTGGCAGGCAAGCTCGTCGGAGCTCTCCAAGGTAAACAAGCGCCCGCAAGCCCCAAGCCTGAAGATACTCCGCTGACGGCGAGAGAGCTAGAGGTGCTGAAGCTAATCGCCAAAGGAACGACCAACAAAGGCATTGCTCAAGCGCTCTATGTGAGCGAAGGAACGGTCAAAAATCACGTTTCCAATATTTTGATGCGGCTTGAATTGAGAGACCGCACGCAGGCTGCTATCTATGCGGTAGAGAATGGTTTGAGTTAGCGGCATGCGACAACTAATGCCGACAGGCTTCTGTCGTCTGGCCGCTTTCACCCGCAACCGTTTGGTACTCAAACTCCCAACAATCTGCTGAGCTCTGGCGATATAGAATCGCGCTTGTCGCCCCAGAGGCTGTCAATGAATCAAAAGCCAAACGATACTCGTCATCGGTCTGCTCAAAATTCGTGATCAGCGTTGAAACGGGCTCGCCATAGCTCCCCCCAAGCGGGTTGGGTGTGCCCTGGGCCAGCGCGTCGAAGGGACCGGGCTCTATTTGCAGTTCAGGGTTGAAAGCCCCGTGGTGACAGCCCACGACATAAGGTGGGGTTTTGGTTGTGAAATGCACAAATCCACCGTCCGGTAACTGCAGCGCGTTGCAATCATCGAGCGCTTCATCCGGCAAGTAGCTAAGGCCGGTATACCTACCCCGTCCGTAGTATTCGTCCCCCCCTTCGCCGAAATAGACGGGGGCGCCGTCAAGGCCAAAGGCAATCGGGAGTCCAAGATTGTGCTCATCCATCAAGCAAACCGGCGCGTAATGGTAGTGGTAGTCTTCCCCTTGCCCGGAATGGCCCCCGCACTGGTCTAATTCGCCCTGAACAACGGTGTCATTGCGCTGCTCGTAGTTGTCAAGCGAAGTTGAAGCATCAGGTCGGCGCTCGTAGTGGAAAATGGGTACACCGTCAACCGCAACCGCTATGGGGCCACGGGCGCTTGCTTCAACAGGTTCATCTAGCCAAGCAGGGCTAAGGGGAATCCGCCAATTGTAATCGTAGGGGACTGCAACTCTTTGTATCCAGGATGTGATGCCGACCATCGGCAAATCTTCGCTGCTTCCAGATGTCAGATCAGGAAGGCCTGTCGCGCTTACCTCAAGGAAGTCAGCAGTACAATTAGCGGCCTCAGGTGCGAGGTGGAGCTCAACAGCCGCTTCGTAGGTTGTGCAGTCTGTTGTAGTTGGCGTTTGCGCCACGTTGGTGGGCAGACTTTGCCCCACCCTAGAGCAGCCCCAGATTAGAAGCACCATGGCTATCGTAAGCTTGGCTGCACGAAAAATCCGACCGATCTGTTTATTGGATTGCGTCGGCATTATCAATCTCCTTTTTGAGGACAAGGTACGGCTCTCACGACGATTGAACCTAGATAAGGCACATGAGCTTTCAGTTGCTCCTCTACGGTATTAGTCATCTCTTGAGTGTCTTGGAGGGAGAGGTTAGGCGGTAGCACAATGTCCATCTCCGTATAGAGCCGGTGCCCTAGCCAGCGAGCTCGCAGATTTTCGATACGGCTAGCGCCACGCTCCGCGACCGCTTCAATTTCAGGCACATGGCTGATGGCATGGTGAAGCGAGTCTAGGACCTCGGGCTCCACACCATCGAGCAAGCGACTAAAAATTGTCTGTCCCGACTCCCAGACGATTTTGAGCAATACGGCTGCGATCGCTAAACCAAGCACCGGGTCAGCCCAGGAATAGCCCAAACTAACCCCCACGGCACTGAGCACCACCGCCAGACTCACCAAACCATCTGCCATAGCGTGGTAGCCATCGGCTATCAGGGCAGCACTATTGATTTTTCGCCCGACCCGAACCCGGAAGACAGCCACAATTTCGTTACCGATGAAGCCGACAAAGCCAGCGATGGCTAAGGCACCTAGATGATATAGGGGCTGGGGATGGTAAAACCGCGCTACAGACTCATAGGTGGTCATGATGGCGCTCAACAATACAATCGCCACAATCATGACCCCGGCTAAGTCTTCCAAGCGAGCAAAGCCATAGGAAAATCTTGGTGTTGGCTTTCGTCGGGAGACTAGGAACGCCATCCCCAAAGGCACGGCAGTCATGGCATCCCCTGCGTTATGAATCATATCGGCCAGGAGAGCAACACTACCAGAAAGCCAAAATACCGCCGCCTGTACAATGGCTGTGAGCAGCAAGCCCACCAAAGACCATTTCACAGCCCAGATGCCTAGGGCAGAACTCGCGATTTCCGGATCGATGACCCCATGGGCATGGGTACCATTGCCATGATGATGGGAGTGAGGCTCAGCCTTGAGTCTGGTGAGTTGAGGAATATCCATAGAACTAGAAAGTTGTGTCATAGTGAGTGGCCAGCCACAATTAAACGATGTTGGGGGTTCGCCCCCCGCTGGGGGGCGAACCCCCTGAGAGCGTCGTTATTTATGGCCTTCTACTTACTTGCTGTCGGTTTGGCCTCGGTGACAGCGCCTCCCTCAAATCAGCTTCAGAAACGCCCAACTCCCTGGCCACTTCGGCGAGATCGGCTTGTCGTCCCCCAGCCGCTTGGATGGCCTGGCTGAGCGCCGCTTCAGAAACGCCAAGTTCCTCTGCTGCCTCAGTAAAATCGGGTGGCGCATTCCCTTGAGGTGGACCGCCACCACCAGGCGGCCTACCAGAGGATGGTGGGCCGCGCCGCGCCGACGGATCGGGCGTTCCCTTCACGCAGCGCTGTACGAAGGGGTAAGCGTCGGTCACGTAGTAGTGATAGATGCCTTGCGGAAATTCCGGCGTTACCGCAAAACGGCCATTACATTCGTCAAGGTCACCAGAGCCTTCAACATATTCATAGTCTTGGGAAAACGTACCCATGGGTATGAGGTCGACACTGGGACGATCCGGATCCGGCGTGGCTTTTAATTGATAGCTAGGTTCCATCGTCTGCAAGGCACTTGTGCTAGATTCGGGAGCGCTGTAGCCATACCGCGCATAGAGCGGAAACCCATCTACTGCCCAACCAATGAGCTGCATCGATTCGCCAGCCGAATCCTGTTCTGACAGCATGCCTTCGGGCATACCGTGATAGTGATAGACACCACCCCGCTGCACGTGGGCGTGATTGGCATCTTCACCAAAGTCAAAGGTCGATTGGCCTAGCGCTTCTATCGTCCACTCCCCAGTGCTACCAGGCCTCAAACTGCACTCAGACACATCGGTGATATCGGAGGCACACCGCCCACCCGTCCCAGGATTAAACTTCACTCCGTTCAGCGCATAGGCCGGGTTTATAACCCGCTGACCAGCGCCCGTACGCGCAACAGAATTCAGCGGCATCGCGACATTGACCTCGTGGGCCGTAATGGGGTTATGCTCCCCCAAGAACTGCTCACCCGTTTGATGATTCGGGACACCGTTTGCGACCAGCTGCCGCTGCTCAGCAGCACAAGACCACTGTGCCTCACTTTGCAGACCCAATTGCTCGTTCAGCACGTTGGTGCTGGCATCGCACAGGATGCCCGAGGTGTCAGTCTCGGTGGATGCAATGGGTTCCCCTAAGTCACCTTCTGGCCGATCGCCACCTGGCCTGCCTTCGGGTGAACCGCCTTCGGGT